>DATIOS010000232.1:0-9286 GCA_035472915.1 Thermoanaerobaculia bacterium | reverse complement strand
CATGCCGCAAGTCTCCAGACAAGGCAAAAAGCGTGGGGCCGACGAGGGCATCCCTAGGCCCCTGCGATCCTAAACATCTGACCTGGCCTCTGCGCCCGCAGCCTCGAGCCTCTCGATGAAGCGGTCTACAACGTAAGAGAGAGCGGCCGGAATCTTCTCCGGCCGCCTGGGGGATTCCCTCCCAACAGGCTTGATGGGGTACAGCGGGTTTAAGGAATGAAGAAGCTCGAGGCATGCGGGGCATTGGCCTAAAAGATGCCTTACGACGCGCCGGTTCTCCTCTCGGGGAAGCCGGCCGCTAAAGAAGTCGCCTGCGATTCTGGACGTAACGTGTTCCATGGGTTTGTCTTAGCCCTTCCTGAAACAGAGGCGATAGCGCCGTTGGCCTTCCCGGAGAAGGCCATTACCTGAGGAGAGAGTAAAGAGCGCGGATCGCTCTTGAGGAAGCGCGAGTAGACCGGTTCCCCGTCCGTCGGCTAGGCCAGCGTGGGCGGCTAGAGTCCGAAGACGGAAAAAAGATTCGCCCGGGCGTGTCACTAAAACCGGCCTTGCGGCAACCTATCTTCTGAGGAGGGGACGACCATGAAGCCGGAAGGTCCCGAAGCCGACCTTGGCATCGTCTTGTATGTTGTGCGGGAGGGCCAGGGCTGGACTCAAGAGCGTCTGGCACGAGCCGCGGGCATTTCCCACAAGATCATCAACAACTACGAGCGGCGGGCGAGAAAGCTGAAGCGCGAGAGGCTGGCGTGGCTCCTCGCCTTCATGGGAATACCGCCGGAGCGGATCGACGCCACGCTCTCCTGTCTCGCTGCCAATCGTGCCTCGGCGAGGCAGCCGCAGGGACCGGTCGCCGAGTCTCAGAAGAGGAAAGCCCGGGTGGAGGCGGTGGTGAGCCACGCCGGCCGGCTGGCCGAGGACTATGCCCGCGCGTACCTCTCGCTGATGTCCGTCGAGGGCGAAGCACTCCAGGCCCGGCAAAGCGCCGAGGTCCTCTGGGCAACGCTCGCGCGGCGCACGCCCGCGGAGCGGCGGCGGCTGGTGGAGATGGGCGCAAAGTTCCGCACCTGGGCCTTAAGCGAGCGGGTGTGCGCCGAGAGCATCGCCAAGGCGCCGAACCACCCCCGGGAGGCGCTGGAGCTCGCCGAGCTCGCCCTCCTCATCGCCGGGAACGTTCCCGAGGAGGAGCTTTTTCGCAGGCGGCTGGAGGGCTATGCCCTGCTGTTCGTCGCCAACTCCCGCCGCGTCTGCGACGAGCTGCCGGCGGCCGACCATACCCTGGCGAGGGCACGCAAGCTGTTCGTGGAGGGAGCTGCGGCGGACCCAGGGTTCCTCAATGAGACCTGGCTGCCATGGATCGAATCGGCCCTCCGGCGCGCACAGCGGCGATTCTCCGAAGCGCTGGAGCGGATCGAGGAGGCCCTGGCGCTGGACCGTGGCGAGCTCCGGGGGCAGATCCTCCTCAGCAAAGCGCGCCTTCACGAGACGCTCGGCGATCCGGAGGCTTCGACGGCGGCGCTGCTGGCAGCGGTGCCGTTGATCGATCCCGACCGTGAGCCGCGCAACGCAGTGGCTCTGCGGTTCAATCTCATTGTTGATCTTTGTGACCTTGGAAGATTTGAGGAAGCCGAGGCGGCCCTGGGAGAAATGAGAGCCCTTGCGGAACGGCTGGGGGTCGGCGAGGAGCTGGACTTGACGCGGGCGGTGTGGTTACGGGGGAAAGTAGATGCCGGGCTCGGCCGGCCGGAAGAGGCGCGCGCCGCCTTCGAGCAGGTGCGGCGGGTCTTCCACCAGCGCGAGCTCTGGTTCGACCACGGGCTGGTGAGCCTGGAGTTGGCCGTGCTGCTGCTGGAACAGGGCGCGACGGCCGAGGTGCGCCGCCTGGCGGAGGAGATGCTGGGGAGCTTCCGCGCCCTGGGCGTCGAGCGGGAGCCCCTCGCCGCCCTGAAGCTCTTCTGGGAGGCTGCGCGAAAGGAGATGGCCACGGTCGAGCGGGCACGGCGCTTGGTGAGGTTTCTCTACCGCGCCCAGCACGACCCGGAGCTGCGGTTTGAAGAGACCGAAGGGGCTGCTGCTCAGTGAGAGCTTCAACCCCTCCGGAGCCGGGCTCAGCGCCTAATGATCCGGCAGACAGCGCCCCAGGGGGTCCATGCCGCACCCTTCGTCGGTGTTCGCGGTCACGCCCCAAGGATCGATCCTGCAGCCCTCGTCCCCAGCATGGCAGACGGCGGCAGTCGAGGAGGCCTGCGCGGAGAAGGCGCGGGTGACGAGGCTCCACAGGCTTTCCAGGACACCGCCGCTCCGGGTTTGAGCGGGCCGGGCCTGGAGGCTCGCGGGCCGGGGAGCGTCGCCGGCGAACGCCGCAGGAGCGGCGAGGCTGAAGGCCAACGCGAGGAGGACCAATGCGGCTGCTGTGCGAAGGTTTCGCATGACGGGTACCTTTCCGGGAGGCCGGTCTGCCCGCGGTCACCATTGCCGCGGCGCCGAAGCCTCTCGGCAGGTAGTGTGCCTGAAAGCTGGGTAGACCCATTTCAGCCGGAGGCGTGATTTAGCAGCGCGGAGGTAGACATGGCGAAGGTGGATCGCACAGCCGGGCTGGTGCTGGGCCTGTTCCGCGAGTCCCTGGACTTGAGTCAGGAAAAATTCGCCCCTGCGTTGGGAATTTCGCAGCGGCAACTCTCTTACTACGAGCGGGGCGAGGCCGCCGTGCCGAGGGAGGTCCTGGAGCTCGGGGCGCTCCGCGCCGGATTTCCCCTCTTCCTACTCGATGCGCTGCTGCGCGACGTACGGCTTTATCGGCTGCTGGCGGGAGGAAGGTCTCGCGCGGGCCGGATTCTTGAGAGTGGCACCGGCGTGGAGTTGGTGGCCCTCGTCGCCGGGGCCACGGACATCTTGCTCGAGAGGGCGCGTCCGCCGGCCGGCGCGTCCCCCGCGGCGGAGGACCGGGAAGCGGCGGCGGCGCTGTGGGCGAGGCTGGAAGGACTCTCTTCCGCGGAGCGCCGCATGCTGGTCGAGGAGTTGGAGGAATTCTGGAGCTGGGCGTTGTGCGAGCGGCTGGCGGCCGAGAGCGTCGTGCGGGCGCCGAACCATCCCGAGGACGCGCTGGAGCTGTCGGAGCTCGCCCTGCTCGTCGCCGAACGGGTTTCCGGCGAGAGGCGATGGCTCTGGCGCCTGAAAGGCTACGCGCTCCTGTTCGTCGCCAATTCCCGCCGCGTCTTTCAAGATCTGCCGGGTTCCGACGAAGCTTTGGCCCGCGCCCGTCCGTTGTTCGAGGCCGGAGCCTCGGGAGATCCGGGTCTGCTGAATGCGGCATGGCTGCCTTGGATTGAATCATCACTCCGCCGCGCGCAACGGCGATTCTCCGTGGCCTTGCAGCTCATTGAGGAGGCCCTGGCGTTGGATCGCGGCGAGCTCAGGGGGCAAATCCTTCTTAGCAAGGCTCTTCTCCATGAGACTCTCGGCGAGGCGGAAGCCTCAACAGCGGCGTTGATCGAGGCGGCGCCGTTGATAGATCCAGACAAGGAACCGCGCAACGCCGTTTCTCTGCGTTTCAATCTCCTCGTCGACCTTTGTCAGCTCCAAAAATTCGAGGAAGCCGAGGCGGGGCTGAGAGAGATGAGGGCTCTGGCGAAACGACTGGGAGTGGTCGAGGAGCTGGACCTGACGCGGGCTTTGTGGCTGGAAGCCAAGGTGCATGCCGGACGCGGCCGGGTGGAGGAGGCGCGCGCCGCGTTTGAGCAGGTGCAGGAGGTCACGAAGCGGCGGGGGCTGGCCTACAGCCACGCCCTGGTGAGCCAGGAGCTGGCGCTGCTCCTGCTGGAGCAGGGCGAGCCGGCTCGCGTGCGCGAGATGGCCGAGACGATGCTGGCGACCTTCCTTGCGCTGGGCGTCGAACGAGAGCCCCTCGCCGCCCTTCGGCTCTTCTGGGACGCGGCGAAGCGCGAGACCGCCACCGTGGACCTGGCGCGGCGCGTAGTGAAGTTCCTCCATCGCGCACAGCACGACCCGGAGCTGCGATTCGAGCCTTAGACGACGGGAAGGCGGTGGCCCGCTCCGCCTCGACTTTAAACGGACCGCAGCTTCGCGAGCAGAGCCGGCTCCACCCGCGATTTGACGGTCCGGCGGTCGAGGCCGAGGCGGCGGGCAGACTCCTGGTAGCTGCCCGTCTCGGCGTAGACTAGCGTGCAGTAGCGGCCCAGCACCTCGTCCGCCGAGAGACGGCCGGCGAGGATTTCTTCTCCCACGGCCCGGCGCGGATCCTCGACCGAAACCCGGGCCGCGGGGAGATATTCGCTACGAATCAGGATATTGCTCACGCATTGCGCCAGCTCCCGGACGTTGCCGGGCCACGGATAATCGAGGCCGAGGCGGCGGTCGATCCAGTCCACCACCTCCTTCGCCAGCTCGGGCGCCAGCTCCTCTCCCACCTGCCGCTCGGCGAGAAACAGGACGAGGTCTGAGATCTCTCGCGGCGACTCGCGGACGCGCTCGGCGAGCGTCGGCGTCTGGATGCGGTCGGCGCAGAGCCGGTAATAGAGATCCTCCCGGAAGCGGCCGGCGCTCATCTCGGTGTCGAGATCGCGATTCGTGGCCGCCACGACCTTGCCCCGGAAGCGCCGCTCCTTGGTGTCACCCAGGCGCTGGAACGTCCGTGTTTCGAGAACTCGCAGCAGCTTCACCTGAATGGCGGAATCCACCTCGCCGATCTCGTCGAGGAAAACCGTGCCGAGCGGAGGGCAGACCTCGAACCATCCCGTACGGTCGCCGACGGCACCGGTGAATGCGCCGCGGCGATGGCCGAAAAGCTCTGATTCGATCAGCGTCGGAGAGAGAGCGGAGAGATTGAGGGGAAAGAAAGACTCCTCGGGACGCTCCCCAAAGCTGCGGGTTTCCGGATCGAAAGGCAGATAGCGCGACAGCGCGATCGAGCGCGCCACCAGCTCCTTGCCGGTACCCGAAGGACCGGTGACGAGGGTGGTCACATCGCCCATCCGTTGATAGAGAACCTGCAGATAGCGCCGCAGATCGTGGGTGAAGATCGACTGCCAGACCTGGGCACGCAACCGCGCCGCCGGCATCGAGCCGCCGACGATCGAGTGGAACGTGGAGTGAAAGGCGCGGCGAATCTGAAAGCAGCAGGCGAAAAGATGGGCCGGATCGGGACGGGGCCGGCGGCGGCCGGCGGCCGGTGCGAAGAACCGCTCGCAATCGGCGGCGAATTCAGCGTAGAAGGCGAAGTTTGGCCGGCGGCCTGCAGCCACGAGAACCGCAAAGAGCTGAGCCTGATACCGGTAGTAAAGGAGGTAGAGAACGACGTCCTGATAGAGCTCCAGCTCCTCCACCAAGGCGCGCCCGCCGCTCGCCAGCCGCTCCCGGAGCACTTCGGCGAGGGCCGCCGCGCGCTCAGCGATTCGCGCCTCGTTGGGATTCTCCCCCGCCAGATTGCCCCGCGAATGCCACACCTGGTCGAAAGGCAGGTGCTCCGCGCCCAGCGCCCTACGTTCCCACTCGATCCGCTCCGCCAGGAAAGGATTGACGTAAATGAGATGCGCCACCGCCGTGGCAAAGTCGCGCTCGGAATCGCTCAGTAGAGCCATGTACAGGGAATGTACAGCGGCCGGCAGGCAAGGTCAAAAGCCCGGTGCAGGAGCGGGATTCGTGCCCGCGCTCAGCTCGGGTTACCCTGCTCGGAGGACTGGATGATCACATGCCCTCCCTCCGCGACTTGAATGTGGAGATCGTGTCCATCCAGCAAAGACATTCCCACCAGGGGCACTGAGGCCACGGAATCGACCTCGACATGCCGCTCCTCACCGGCCCAGAACACTGTCACGCCATGGATGTCAAACAACTCTTCGCTGCCATTGGCCAAAAGGGCTCGGCCCCGACTGAGACGGGTGAGCTCGAGGGCACTTACCAAAGGGGGAGGCAGCGTAAGAAAGCCATTGAAGCCTGTGTCGATGATGGCATCGATCTCATGCTCGTGCCCTGTGGGTCCTTGAACCCGGAGGCGAATGATAGCCTCATGGTCTGCATTCACGGTCCCCGTTATCATGCGTGCCGGCCGATGCGGTGAAGCACCCGCGAGCCGACACGTACGCACCAGATCTCAGCATCCGGGTGTTGGGCGAGGAGGCGCTCCGACGCAGTGAGAGCGTTGTCGGCAACGACATAGGTGCCTCCATCGATATCGATGGCTACGACCTTTCCCTGGAAGGCTGGTTCGACCTGACGTCGGATCTCTCGTTCGTATAGGGCATCACCGCGCTTGGCTGTCTCTTCAGCAGAATAGCGGGAAAGCCGAGTCGGCATGAGATCTCTCCTGTTGGCAAAACAGATTCGAGTTTCGCATCGCGGGTATCATACTACTATCGGAAATCCGCGGAAGGTCCAGGTACGACCGGGTGCACCTCGCGCCGAGATAAACTGCTGGTCGGCAAGCGGGACCCAACGTCCATGAAGACTTCAGTTCCATGGCAAGACCTCGAAGCCGCCTACGGAGCGCGGATCGGCGATCGCGCGCGTCGGCAGGCGTCGGTTCATGAGGAGCAGGACCTGAAGTTTGCGGCGGGCCGGTTGATCGAAGGCCGGGCGATCGGCGAGTTCCTCGCCGCCAGGTTCAGCGGACCGGTGCGCGTCCTCGACCTGGGTTCTGGCAATGGCGGAGTGGCCTCCGGCGTCGCCAACTTCGCCGGGTTGACCGTCGTGGCACTGGACCACCATCTCAACCTCGACCTCCAGCGCATGAGCGCGGAAACCGGCCTGCGGGTTTTGCAGGTAGTCGCCAGCGGCGAAACGTTGCCTTTTCGAGGAGATGCTTTCACGTCTGTATTGTGTCTGGAAACGATCGAGCACGTATCTCGTCCAGCGCTGCTCGGTGCCGAGATCATTCGCGTCCTGCGCGCCGGAGGACTTTGCATGTTGACCACGCCGCCGCGGCTGAAGTATCTGTTTCGGCGCGATCCGCACTTCGGAATACCTGGCCTGTTGGCGCTCCCAGATCGATTGCAGAAGCTCGTGGCCACGCGCGTCCTCCGGCGCACGAGCAACCGGGACTACGATGTCCAGCACATCTACTCCTACGCGGGCTCCATCGCTCGGTTCTTTCCCGGGCGAAAGATCTTTCAGGGCGTTGGGCAACCACCGTCGAACAAGTTGGCGCAGGTGTTCTGGCAAATTCGACAGAGATTTTCCTGGGAACGGCTGCTGATCTGGAAGGTTGACGCCTGACCGGCACGACTTGGCGACGGCGGCCGGCTTGTACTAGCATGCGCGGGCCATGGAACAGACGGAACCTTCAGAGCTATCGCCCATCGACATCGGCCGCAGCCGGCTCCTTGCCACCTTCCAATCCGATGTCCTCCAGGGGCAATCGCTCCCGGTCACCGCGATTCACCCGGACGATTACATGCTCCGATTCTTCATAGGGCATCATTGGCACCACCGGGAAACCGCCTGGTTCGACTACTTCCGCTCGGGCTGGAGCGCCTCGCGAACCGTCCATCGCCTCTTGACCTGGCACTTTGGCGAGAATGCGCGAGCCATCCGGCTGCTGGATTTTGCAAGCGGTTTCGGGCGGGTGACGCGTTTCCTGGTGCAACACCTGTCGCCGGAACAGATTTGGATTTCCGATATCTTTGAGGACGGGGTGAAGTTCCAACGTGAGCGATTCGGCGTTGAGGGCTTTCAGTCGTCCGCCGAGCCTGACGGACTGATTTGCAACGAACGGTTCGATTGTATCGTCGCCTCGTCATTCTTCAGCCACCTGCCGTCTGCGACCTTCACCCCATGGCTCAAGAAACTAATCTCTCTTCTTCGTCCCGGCGGTATGTTGATATTCAGCGTCCACGGTGAAGATGAAAGCGTTGAATCGCGAGAAGATGGTGGCGTTCGCTATCAAGCGAGCTCGGAGATCTGCGAGCTTCCCGGTGAAAGCTACGGCACCAGTTGGGTCGAAGAGCCTTTCGTGCGACGAGCATCGTCCGACGCCGCGCCTGGATTCGACTGCATGCGGTTTCCGCGAGCGTTGTGGTCCTTTCAAGATGTCTACGTCCTCTGTGAAAATGCCTCAGCCCGGCGACCTTCGATCCATGAGCCAATTGGATACCTCGAGTCGGCCGAGCGTTCGACGGATAGCGCCTTTCTCAATCTAAGCGGCTGGGCGTGGGATCCCTATGGGGCCGGAATTGCACGGCTGCGCGTCCGTATGGATGGGATCCTGGTCTACGAGGGACCGGCAGAGCTTCAAAGGGACGATGTCGGAGCCTTCTTCGGGAAACCGGCGCCCTTCCTCGCAGGTTGGGGGTGCCGGATCGCTCATCCAGCGGGCGGTACCCTCTTGGGCGAGACCATGATCTCGATCAGTGCCGTCGGCCAGGACGGGACGGACTTTCCAATCCATTTAGGCAGTGTGGAGGGAACGGAGTTGTACCTACGGCTTCGTGCCGCACAAAAGCCCGCCGTCCCAGAGCCGCCTGCCGTGGAGAAACCGCTCTCAGGATGGCACCGGGTGATGGCCAGGATGCCCTGGCGAGCAGGCGGACGAGAGTCTGAAACGAAGAGGCCCGCGGCGTCGTAAGGAAAAGCAAGCCGCTCGCTTCGGAACGGCTCCGCTCCGACTTCAGCGAGTCAGGAGGATTACAGTGAATCCAACAGTGACCATCCGACGCCATATCCTCCGCGGTCTCTTTCTCCTGGTCGTTCTCCTGGCCCTGCCGGCGACGGCAGCGATCTCCCAGGACCAGGATTCAGCGCTCGTGCTTTCAGGCGCGAGGATCTATCCAGGGCCGGACGTGTTGCCGATCTTCGACGGCGCGATCGTCGTGCAGGGAGGAAAGATCGTTGCGGTCGGGGCACGCGACACAGTCAAGCCACCCGCCGGGGCGCGAACGCTCGACTGTACCGGCCTCGTGATCACCGCGGGATTCCAGAACAGCCATGTCCATTTTACGGAAGCCAAGTGGGCCGACGCGGAACATCAAGCGGCTCCCAAGGTGACCTCGCAGTTGCAGGAGATGCTGACTCGTTATGGATTCACAACCGTAGTGGACACGGCGTCGTTGCTGGAAAACACAACCGCTCTGCGCAAGCGAATCGAGTCGGGAGAAATCGCCGGACCGCGCATCCTGACGGCCGGAGCGCCACTCTATCCACCCAACGGCGTGCCTTATTACCTGAAAGATACCTTGCCGGCAGAGATCGTCAAGATGCTGCCACAACCGAGCACACAGCAACTGGCCGAGGAAGTCGTGCGACGGGACATCGCAGGCGGCGCCGACATCACGAAGCT
>DATIOS010000231.1:0-2323 GCA_035472915.1 Thermoanaerobaculia bacterium | reverse complement strand
CCCCTCCCTCCTTCGTATGCTCCTATTGACATGCTGGACTTAGGTGACCCAGATCTCGACCAACTTGTCCGTGAGCTGAACCGCCGGTCCCAGGAGGCGGCCGATGCAGAGGCCGGCCTGACCTTCGAGTCTCCTGACGAGGAGATCTACCAGCGGTTCGAACAGCCGTTGACCCTGCGACGGCCAGAACAGGCCCTGGTCAACGAAGGCGAGACGCTGAACCGGTTTCTCGCCGAGCTGGTGCGACGCCAGGCGAGCGATCTGTTGCTGATTGCGGGCCTTCCCCCGGTCTTTCGCATCAATGGCCGACTCACCCGCATGGACGAGGCGGTCGCCCTGGAAGGGGAGGAGGTGAGCCGCCTGTTCCTTTCCCACCTGGGAAGCAAGGAGCGGCTGGATCTGGAGGAGCGGGGCAACACGGATTTCACCCTGAGCCTCGGCCGCGCCGGCTTGGACGATGGCAGCGGCCCGGCTTGGCGCTTCAGGGTCAACCTCCACCGTCAACGAGGCGAGCCGGCGGCGGCCTTGCGCGCCCTGCCGACGGAAATCCCCAGCCTCGCTGGCCTCAACCTGCCATCTGTGCTGTCGGATCTGGTGAAGCCGAGCCGCGGGCTCATCCTCGTCTGCGGCCCCACGGGCTCGGGAAAGTCCTCGACGCTGGCGGCGATGGTGGGAGACATCAACCGCACCCGCAACAGCCACATCATCACCATCGAAGACCCCATCGAATACGAGCACCGCTCCATTCGCTCGGTCATCGAGCACGTCGAGGTGGGGCGGGATGCGCGCACCTTCCACGAGGCGCTGCGAGCTTCCTTGCGGCAGGACCCGGACGTCATCCTGGTAGGGGAGATGCGGGACCTGGAGACCGTGGCGACGGCGCTGACGGCGGCGGAGACGGGCCATCTCGTGCTCTCGACGCTCCACACCAACGACGCCCAGCAAGCGGTGCACCGGGTGGTGGACGTCTTTCCACCGGCCCAGCAATCCCAGATCCGCCACCAACTGGCCCTGTCACTCCACGCCATCGTCGTGCAGCAGCTCGTGCCCCGGGCCGATGGCCGGGGCCGCGTACCCGCCATCGAGCTTCTCCTCGCCAACTACCCAGTGCGCCACCACATCCGCAGCGACAATCTGCAGAAGCTCTACAACGAGATCACCATCGCCAAGCGTCACGGGATGATCGCCATGGAAGAATCGCTGGCCCAGCTCGTCCAACGCGGCGTGATCAGCGACGACGAGGCTCACATGCGGGCGAGCCACCCGGAGGCGCTGGAGGCCATGCTGCGGCCGCTGTAACGGCGCTGTGACGGCGATCTGCCAACATTTTCGTATATCGTACGCGGGAACGCCGACGAGCAAGTGGGGGCCTGGGATGCGAACGATCACCGCCAGCGACCTCATGAACCCCGGAGTCCTCACGGTCCGGGAAGACATGACGGTGCGCGAGCTGGCCAGCTTCCTGCTGGAGAACGAGATCAGCGGCGCGCCCGTGGCGGATGGGCAGGGCCGGCTGGTGGGCGTCGTCTCCATGGTGGACATCGCGGCCCTGGCGTCGGGCGAGGAGCGGGCCACCGGCGAGGAGGGCTCCAGTTTCTTCGGCGATTGGGAGGACGGCCTCGACGAAGAGGACGTGGAGGATCTCCAACTCGACCTGGACGGCATGCGAGTGGCCAGCATCATGAATCCCAAGATTTACTCCGTACGCGAGGACGCCACGGTGTCCGAGATCGCCTCCCTGATGCTCAACGGACACCTCCATCGCCTCCTCGTCACCCGCGAGGACCGCGCCGTCGGGATCATCACCACCTCGGATCTTCTGGGATTGCTCGTCGGGGAAGACTAGATCTTGGCATCCCCAATGCATCTCCGCTCATCGATGCCATTGGAGGCTTCGACGGAGGACCGGAGATGTCGCTCTCGCTCAAGCCGGAGCACCTGAAGCGCTACAAGGACATCGCTCGGCTGCTGATGCTGCATGGGCGCAGCGGTCTCAAACAGACGGCCGGCGCCGAGTTGCCTCTTGATGACGAACCCGGGGAGGTCCCTGCCACAGGCGGCGATCCGGAGCAGCTCGCCAAGGACTTGGAAGCGCTTGGACCCACCTTCATCAAGCTTGGCCAGCTCCTGTCGACGCGTTCGGATCTTCTGCCCGTGCCCTACCTCGATGCTCTCGCTCGCCTGCAGGACAAGGTCGAGCCCTTCTCCTTCGCCGAGGTGGAGGAGATCGTTGCGGCAGAGCTGGGAGCGCGGCTCTCCAAGGCCTTCGAGGACTTCGAGTCGGAGCCCCTGGCGGCGGCCTCGCTGGGGCAGGTGCATCGGG
>DATIOS010000230.1:0-16056 GCA_035472915.1 Thermoanaerobaculia bacterium | reverse complement strand
TCCTGCTCTTCCTCGTCGCGGCCCTGCCGGTTGCCGGCCAGGGGCCTGCCGTCAATCATGCCGCCAGCCGGCTCGGTCCGCCACTCCCGCAGCCGAAGAGCCTTCTTGGGGACCTGCTCAATCTCCCGATCCTGCTGCCGGGCGGTATCGGCGCCGACCTGACGGTGAGCTTCGAGGACGTCACAGGCCTGAGCCCCACCCACCTGGGAGTCACGAGCCAGCTGGTTTCCCCCTTGAATCTCGGTCTGCTGTTGCGGCTGCCTGGGCTTACCGCGATCCTCTCCAGCTTCCCGGTGCTGTTGCGCATCGAGCCTCCCGCTGCCGGCGGGCTTACCTTCACCGGCATTACGGAGATTCAGCTCCACACGCACAACCTCCTCTATTTCCCGGGAACTCCCCTGCGCCTCTTTGCGGCTCCCCTGGGAGGCACTTTCACCGACATCACGGACGACATGGGGCCGGGGAGCTACCGGGTGAGCGGCTCGCGGGGCGGGTTCTCCGAGTTTCTCATCGTGGCCGATCTGACTCCCGTCCATCAGGTCATCGTCGCCAAATACAATCGGCTGAGTCAGATCCTGGTGGACAATGCCGCCGCGATCCCCGCACCGCTCTACGCCGACCTGACGTCCGAGCTCGCTTCGTCCCGCGCCCATTACCTGGCAGGAAATACAGCGGCCGCCATCGACGACCTGGATCTGTTCCTCACGGCGGTCGAGGAGCACAGCGGGTCGGACATCCCGGACGTCTGGCGCTCGACGCACGACGTGGTCAACGTGGCCGGGCTGTTGCGGGCGGCCGGCAGGACTCTCCGGTTCAGCCTCAATCTGGACCTGTAGCGCGGGAGCTGGGGATGCCGGCGTGCCTCACCCTCCACTTCTCCGCAGCGCCAGCTCGGGAGCTGGTTCTGCCCGAGGGGTGCGAGACGGTCGTCGGCCGCGATCCGGAATGCGGTGTGGCGGTCGAGGATGACCGCGTCTCCCGGCGGCATGCCGCCTTGACGCATGGCCCTTCGGGGTGGACGCTGGCCGACCTCGGAAGCAAGAACGGCACCCTGGTCGACGGCCTGCCGGTCGAATCCGTGCAGCTCGCGGAGCAGAGCTGGATCAGCTTCGGCGGTTTGGTTGCTCGCTTCCAGGCCGTTGCGGGATCGGTCGAGACGCTTCAGGCGGAGCGGCTGCGCCGTCTGACGACGGCCTTGGACGCCCGGCGATCCCTGGATCCTGGCGTGGGCCTGCCGAGCCTGCTGTCGCGGGTGGTCGCGTCAACCTTGGCGCTCGCCAATGCGGAGCGCGGCTTCCTGCTTCTCGCCCGCGCGGACGGCGACCTCGAGGTGGCAGCCCGTTCAGGATTCTCCTGGGACGACCTGCAAGCGGCAGAGTTCGGCGGCAGTGTCGGAGCGGTGGAGCGGGCGCTCTCCGGCGGCCGGCCGGTGGTCAGCTCGGACGCCAGCGCGGACGCCCTGTTGGGATCGCGGGCGAGCGTGGTGGCCGGCGGCATCCGCGCCCTTCTGTGCGTGCCTGTGCTGGCGAACGAGCGGCAGATCGGGGTTCTGTACGCCGATAGCCGCAAGCCCGGCGCCGCCTTTACCGAGCTCGATCTCGAGATTCTTGAGGCATTGGCCGCGCAGGCGGGGCTCGCGATCGCCGTGACGGGTCTCAACGACGAGCTGCGGCAACTGGCCGAGGAGATCTCCCACGACACCGGCGACGGCGATGCGGGGCTGCGTGTCCGGCTGGCCCACCAGATCACCGAGATCCTGGACCGGTCGCTGTCGCTCCCCGGCGACGCCCACCGGTCGGCGGCGGAACCGGCTCCCCGCCTCGCCTCCTGGAGCGGCCTCCTCGCGGCGCACGCGTCGCTGGGAGTCCGTTCATGAGCGAAGAGCTCCCGCCCCGCAGCTGGGACTTCCCGACCCGCACCTCAGAGAACGTGCTCCGGCAGTTGGCGGTGGGGACGTTGCTCGGCGGCCGCTACCGGATCCTCGAGCTGGCGGGAGCCGGCGGCATGGGGATGGTCTATCGGGCGCGGGACGAGCAACTCGACGTGACGGTGGCGATCAAGGTCCTGCGCCCTGACCTGGCGGGGGACGGCCGGTGGCTCGAACGCTTCAAGCAGGAGCTGGTGCTGGCGCGGCAGGTGACCCACCCCAACGTCGTTCGCATTCACGACATTGGCAGCGATGGCGACCGCGTCTTCCTCACCATGGACTTCGTACCCGGCCGCTCGCTGCGCGATCTGCTCGCCGAGCACCGCCGGCTCGCTCCGGAGCGGGCGGCCGAGATCGCCCGCCAGCTTGCCCTGGCCCTGGGAGCGGCCCACCGTGCGGGAGTGATCCATCGCGATCTAAAGCCCGGCAACGTCCTCGTCGACGAGACGGCTGGAGGCACCCTGCGGGTCGCCATCACCGACTTCGGGGTCGCCCGCTCAGTTGGAGGACAGGGACTGACCGTGCCGGGAATGGTCGTCGGCACCTTGGGCTACCTCTCGCCCGAGCAGGCGCGGGGCGTGGCGTTGGACGGCCGTTCCGATCTCTATACCCTGGGTCTCCTTCTCTACGAGATGCTGACCGGCGAGCTGCCGTTTTCGGCCGCCACCGAGGCCGAGATGCTCGCCCAGCGGCTGACCGGAACCCCGCGCCACTTGGGCTGGGCCGGGGTGAAAGTGCCGTCGCACCTGCGCGACCTCGTGCAACGGTTGCTGGCGCGCGATCCGGTCCGGCGCTGCCAGAGCGCGACCGAGGTGGTCCAGAGTCTCGACCGGCGGAGCGCGCCTCCTTCCTACCAGATCCGGCGGGTCGCGGTTGCGGCCTTCTGCCTCCTCGCCCTCGTGGCTCTTGGCTGGACCGTGCGCGAGCGCGTCCGGCTGGCGCATCATGACGTCGCTCCGAAGGCGGTCACGCCGGCGCGCCACGCCGTGGCGATCCTGCCGCTGGCCGACGACACCGGCCGGCCGGATCTCGCCTGGGTCGCCTCGGGGATCCCGGAGATGCTCGCCGTCTCCCTGGCCGAGAGCCCCGAGCTACGGGTTCTCGACAGCCAGAGGATCGTCCAAACCTTGAAGGACCTCAAGCTGCCGCTCGGTCCCCTGCCCGAGGCGGATGCTCGCCGTTTGGCGACGCTGCTCGACGCCGACCGTCTGGTCGGCGGCCGGGTCCACGCCGCGGGCAACGTGCTGCGGATCGACCTATCCCTGCTGACGACGGATCCGCCCGGCGTGCCGGCGGCGGCGTTCCACGCCGAGTCTGGGCCTGAGGAGACCTTTCGCCTCATCGAGCAGATTGGGACGTCCCTGCGCCAGCAGCTCGCGGTGCCCCCGTTGGCCATCGAGCCGGCGGCCAGCCGCTCGCCGCCGGCCGTGGCGGACTTTGCCCGTGGAGTCGCGAGCCTGACGCGCGGCGACGCCCTGGCGGCGGTTCCCGCCCTGGAGAGCGCCGTGGCGGCAGACCCCCGCTACTCCGCCGCCTGGGTGCAACTGGCGAAGGCGCGCGAGGCCCTGGGCCGCGGCGGGCCGGCGCTGGAGGCCGCACGCCGGGGAGTCGAGACGCTGAGAGGCGGGGAGAGCCGCGCCGCCTATGAGGCGCGAGCCGTCGAGGCGCGTCTCCTCGGCCGGCCGGAGCGGGCGCAGGAGATTCTCGGCCATCTCGTCGAGCGCTATCCGGACGACGTCGAGTTGCGGGTCGAGCTTGCGGAGGCCTTTGGCGAGCAGAGCCTCGACCGCGCCATCTCCGCCCTGGAAGCGGCGGTCCACCTGGCGCCGCACCACCCGCGCGCCTGGTTCCTCCTCGGCAAGTACTCCATCCTCGCCGGCAATGCCCGGCGCGCCGTCGACGAGTATCTGGTGCGGGCGCTGGTGGTGCAGAACCAGCTCGGCAGCGAGCAGGGGCGGGCGGACGTCTTGAACGCCTTCGGCGTGGCCTACCGCGATCTCGGAGAGATGGAGCGGGCGGCCGAGAACTACGAGCAGGCAGCGGTCATTCGCAAGCGGATCGGCGACCAGCGCGGCTATGCCACGACGTTGAGAAACCTGGCGAACGTCCATACCGTGCGCGGCGAGGTCGCGGTGGCCGAAAAGCAGCTCACCGAGGCTCTGGGTCTGGCGCAGAAGCTGGGCGACCAGGCCGGCATCGCCGATCTCTACAACGACTTCGGGGTTCTCGCCGAGCAGCGCGGCAATACCGAAGAGGCCCTGGAGCGCTACCGGCAGGCCTTGCGCGCCCGCCGCGACCTCGGCAACGACCTTGCCCTCGCCCAGAGCTTCGGCAACGTCGGCTTCGCCTGCTACTTGCTGGGGCGGTATGACGATGCCCTGGTCTACTGGCGCCAGGGGCTCGACATGGCGAAGAAGAGCGCCGATCCGAGCGGCATTCTCATGGCGACCCAGAACCTGGGCCAGCTCGAGCTGGCGCGCGGCGAGTGGGACAAGGCGGTGAAGTCTTTCCTCACGGCGCTGAGCTCCAGCCGTGAGCTGGGAATGAAGCAGGCGACCGTCGTCTCGCTCGGCAATCTCGGGCGCCTCGCCCAGTATCAGGGGCGCCCCGGAGCCGCTCTCGCCTCCTATGGCGAGGCTTTGGAGTTTGCGCGTGGCATGGGCGACAAAGGGGGGCTTGCCGAGTTCACCCTGGCCGCGGCGGAGGCCGAGTTGGAGCTGGGGATGACGAACGCTGCCGGCGATCGCCTGCGGGCCGCCGGCGAGCTGTTGCGCGAGGGAAAGAATCGGGAGCAGCAGGCGGAGCTCGATCGCCTGCGCGGCGAGCTGCTGCTGGCGCAGGGCGACCGCGCCTCGGCCGCGGCGGCACTGCGCCAGGCGGTCGCCTCGGCCGTGGCGAGCCACGGCGTCGTCGCGCTTCTCTCCGCACGGCTCTCGGCGGCTGAGGTTGGGGGCAAGCTGGTCGAGCTGGAACGGCTCCGCGCGGAGGCGGATGCGCTCGGCAACGCGCGGCTTCGTCTGCGTGCCGACGAAGCCGTCGCCAAGGCGGCGCTCGCGGCCGGCAATCTGGGAAAGGCCCAGAAGGCAGCCCGCGCCGGCCTCGAGCAGGCGGCTGCGTGCGGCGCCTATGCCGGCGCCTACCGGCTGCACTTGCTGTTGGCGCGCGCCCTGGAGACCGGCGGCCACAGCACCGACCTGGCCGAGGCCACGGCCGAGCGCCGCCGCGCCGCCGACGAGATCGTCAGGGTGAGCCGCGACCTCTCATCCGCGCAGCGGAGTTTTTTCGATCGCATTGCGGAGATCCAGAATGGAACAGAGCAGGATGGAGCCGGCCGGCCTGGAGTCAAGCTTGGAAAGATCAGGCCGAGCGGTTGAGCCCGCCGACCCGATGCACGACATCGTGGATCGCGTGCGTGACATCACGCGCGCCAACGAGCGTCTTTTCTCGCGCCTGATTGATGGGGAACGCCGTTTCCGCGGCCTCGCCAAGGCGGTATGGCGGGTACAGGAAGAGGAGCGGCGGCGGCTGGCGCGCGAGCTGCACGACGGTCTCGGCCAGACCTTGACGGCCCTCACCCACCAGTTGGAGCGCCTGGGGGAGAAGCTCGATGGCACCGTGCCACCCGAGCTGTCGGCCCGCCTCGACGATTCCGTCGAGATGGCGCGCCTCGCCCTCAACGAGAGCCGGGAGATGTCGCGCCTGTTGCGGCCGCCGGTGCTCGACGACCTGGGGCTCGTTGCGGCCCTTTCCTGGCTCGCCCGCACGCTGGAGCAGCGTACCGGCCTCAAGGTCGAGCTCACTCTCGATCCGCTTGCCGAGCGGATCGACCCGGATCTCAAGACCCTGGTTTTCCGCCTCGTCCAGGAGGCCTTGACCAACGTCCTCCGGCACGCCGGTGTGGACCACGCCGAGGTGGAAGTGTGGCGCTCGGGAGAGTCTCTGGTGTTGCGGGTTGCCGATGCCGGGCAGGGTTTTGAGCCGCAGGCGATTTTCGGCGAAGGGGCGACGACAGGCTCCGGCCTGCGCGGTATGCGCGACCGCTTGGAGCTCTTCGGCGGACGCCTGGCGATCGCTTCGGTCCCAGGTCAGGGAACCGTCCTCTCGGCCGCCGTGCCGGTGGCGGACGAGGAAAGTCCGTGAACCACCGGGTTCGGGTCCTGGTGGCCGACGACCACACGTTGGTGCGGCAGGGGCTGGTGAGCCTGCTGGTCGAGAGCGGAGAGTGCGAGGTGGTGGCCGAGGCGGCGGACGGTCTGGAGGCGGTGGAAAAGGCGCGCGCCACGCAGCCCGAGGTGGCGCTCATCGATCTCATCATGCCGCGCCTTTCGG
Source organism: Thermoanaerobaculia bacterium (assembly GCA_035472915.1). Classification (GTDB taxonomy): domain Bacteria; phylum Acidobacteriota; class Thermoanaerobaculia; order Multivoradales; family UBA5704; genus DATARR01. Next base: position 9,800 of record DATIOS010000230.1, on the reverse strand, counting down.
GGTTGGAGGCGGTGCGCCGGATCCACGAGGAGATGCCGCAGGTGCGCGTGCTCGCCCTCACCGTCCACGAAGAGGAGGAATATGTCCTTCCCGTGGTGCGCGCCGGCGCCTCGGGCTACCTGGTCAAAGACAGCGCCGTCGCCGAGCTGCTCGCCGCGGTGAACGCTCTACGCGCCGGCCGGTACTACTTCGGACCCCAGGCGGCGCGGGTGCTTGCCGTGCAGCACGGGCCCGGGTCCGCCGAGGATCCGTATGGCGGTCTCTCCCCCCGCGAGCGCGAAGTCTTCCACCTGGTGGTCGACGCCCGCACCACCAAAGAGATCGCCCGCGTCCTGGGAATCAGCGTCAAAACGGCCGACAACCACCGCTGCCGCCTGATGGAAAAGCTTGGCGTCCACAACGCCGCCGAGCTCGTCCGCTACGCCGCCCGCCGGGGCCTCCTGCCCTGAGAGCCTGACCCAGGAGCCAAGCCCCTCAGGGGACGCAATGCGTGTTGATCACGAAACATGTGTGACAGGAGCCACAGACGGTGCGCTGATTGGTCGCGCCGCCGGCCACGGCGCCGAGCTCCTTTGCCTCCAGGGCGCGTAGCGTCTCACGGTGGAGCTTCATCTTCAGGGTTTTGGCGTTGTGCTTGTTCATGTGCGGCCCCTTCTCGAATTCGGTTTGGCTCTCGGCGCCTTCGGCACACCCGAAGGCGGGCTTCAAGAAAAAGGGTGCTTGCCGGCGGGCTGAGGGGGACCGCTGGAGTGGCGCCCCAGCCTGGTCAGGGTGTAGTCTGCTACACTTCGCAGGTCTGAGGGATACGGACCCAAGGCGGAGGAGTAAATGGCAACCCAACCGGATTTCGTCCTCTACGATCGCTATGGCCGCTTGGCGGCGGTCATCGAGATCAAGGCCAAGCGGGGCACCTCGAGCCGCTGGGCGGCGGAGTTCCGGAGGAATCTTCTGGCCTATGAAACCTTTCGGTATGCGCCCCTTTTCCTCCTCGTGACCCCTGATCGGCTATACCTCTGGAAGTCAGAGGTGCCGAAGGATTCGGAGGCGGATCTCGCGCCGGTATTTCCGGACTATGCGATCGATGCGAAGCTCGTCTTCGAACGCTACCTGCAAGGAGCTGGGGTGAGGCTGGAGGAGATCAGCGGTCCGGCTTTCGAGCTCATCGTGATGTCATGGTTGGAGGACCTCATTCACCAATGGCCGGAGGCCTTAAGGCATACCCAACTCGAGGGCTCGGGTCTTGACGAGGCAGCAAAGAACGGCAGGATTACCTACCCGGCCGCCGCGTGAACGTCTACGTCGAGTCGAACTTCGTCCTCGAGCTCGCGCTACTCCAGGAACAACATCTTGCCTGCGAAGAGATCCTGCTCCTTTGTGAGAGCGGGATCCTGCGCCTTGTCATTCCTGCGTACTGCCTCATGGAACCCTACGAGACCCTGGGGCGGCGCCAAGCTGACCGCAAGCAACTAAGATTGACTCTCGACAGTCCTTTTCGACAGATCGCTCGGACTGCTCTCTACAAAGAACGGCTGCGCGACTTTGAGAGCGCGATGTCTCTTCTGGTCGATAGCGCCGAAGAGGACATGTCGCGTTTGGAAAGCGTACGCTCGAGGCTCCTGAAATGTGCGGAGCTAGCCCCTTTGGGGGTCTCGGTTTTGAGTCGTGCCGCAGCAAACCGGTCGAGACACGAGCTTTCCGCTCAGGACGCCGTCGTCTATGCTTCCATCCTTCTTCATCTGGAGAGCTCGGCGGAGTCAGCGTGCTTTGTGAGCCGCGATACAGATTTCGACGATCCGGACATCCGGAGAGAATTGCGAGAGTACAATTGCAGGCTTCTCACTGGGTTTGAAGCCGCAATTCAACTCCTTCGTAGACCGTCGCCCGACGAGTAGAGTGTCAGGGGAGACGGTGCCAGTGGCGATCACCCAAGACGACCGCTATAGTGTCCCTATGGCCCAGTCCTTCCAGCCAGCGCCTGATACCCAAGAACCGCTCCTCCCATCGGCGGAGTCCGGCAATGGAGTCGATCTCACTCTGATCCGCTGGACTCTCAGCTTGACGCCAATCGAGCGGCTCGAGCTTCTCCAAGATTGGGTGGATGGGCTGACCGAGCTCCGAAATGGCCGAGTCGCGGAGCGTTAAGTTCCTCGGGCTCGCTCAGACGTTACCGAACTCCGCCAGATACATTCTGAAGTCCGCGAAGATCCGGTCCCGCAGGGGGATTACGTCGAGATACTCCTTCTCGAAGAACAAGGATTCCGCAAGCTCCTCCGTAGGGAAGTCGATCACCATGATCAGACTGGGAGTATCCGTGCCGTAGAGCGTCTTCTTGATGAGCTGCCTGCGTAGGGTGGTTCCCTGGTGCTTCGCCAGAAAAGCCTTCATGATCCGCGAGTACTCCTCGAAGTATCTCTCGTAGCCTTCCCGGAACGTGCCTTCTACAATGATCGTCGCCTGGTTCAATTAAGACTCCTTATTCCTTGGGCCGGCGCCCAACGTGCTTCCTTTCCAAAAACCAGACCATCATGCCATCGGGTGCCTTTCCATGCTACCCTTGAAAAATGTCCGGAGGCCGCTTCGATCTCTCCCGTTCGCAGGCGCTCTGGAATCGCAAAGGCCTCGCGTTGGAGAGCGACGAAGTTCTGGCTCAGCTCCTCGACCGGGGGGAAATCGAGGCTTGGCGGGAGCTCTACCGTATGGCCTCTGGTCCTGGCGAGGAGGCGGCTACACTGCGCCGGCGGATCTTGCACCTTTGCCAGACCGTCCCATTGTCCTTCCCCCATCTCTTCATCGCAGCCATGGGAGCTATCGAGGGCGCCGTTGAGCCGTACCCGGACGTCCCGCCACCTGCGGACGATCTCGCCTGAGGGCCTTGCTTACCTTCACTCAATGATCCAGTGAAAGCTCTTGCCGATGAGCGGCATCTTGAGCAGCTTGGCATGAGTGGGGTGGCCGTCCAGAGTGCCGTCCAGGACGAGCACATCCGTCTCTGGCTCCTTGAAGGAGAGATCTCCAATCCAGTTTGGGATTTTCTGAGGTTTTCCTGACGCATCCAGCACGGGCTTGCCTTTCGGATCTTGCTGATATTTCCCGAGCGTCATTCTCTTCGCTGCCCTGTCGAGACTGATCGCATAACTCTCACGCGCTCCCGTTTTCAGCTCCAGCCTCATCTCGCCCGGCTTTTCGAGGGTCACCCAACGCCATGGGTCCCCGGCAGTCGCGGCTCTTAGAGTCATGTCCTTACCATCGACGGTCATCTCCTCGACGGACCAGACTCCGTAGAGCGGTGGCTTTGGCGGATTCCTTTTTTCATATCGCTGGATGCCGTACTTCACGCTGGTAAAGATCAGGTACAGGCCAAACACAAAGAAGAGGATCTGCGCGGCTTGATCGAACCGTTTCCGTGCGAAGAGAGGACGTGCTTCAGCGGCGGCGACGGGACGATCGAAGAGGAATAGAGCCGCCAGGCGGCGCAGGTCCGGAGCCACGAGGATTACACCCATCACCAGGTAATGGAAGGACATGATTTTGACCGGCACGTCGTAGCACAGGTTCATCATGAAGACCATGGTCATGTCCGCGACACAGATCAGGGAGCCCAGCAGCGTGGTTCGAGGCACCAATAACAAGAGACCGGCCAGCAATTCGGCTATGCCGGTGAAGGTTTCGAACGCCGGGGATGCGCCGATGAAGGTCCACAGCAGCCGCATCGGCGCGAGCTCGCCAACTCGTTGCAGCAGCATGAAAGAGCGCGGGAACGGCATCTGGTTGGGAATCACCTTGGAGATGCCATAGACGATCATCGCCGTCGCCAGCGAGAAGCGGAGCAGCAGCCGGAACCATGCATAGAGACGTTTGTAGTTGGGCCTTCTCCGGTCGAGTACCGACCAGAGGATCGTCACGATTCCGGCCAGCGTCAAATAGCACGGCAGGAGAATCCATCGAAAGGTGGTGTCCCCGCTGCCATCCCCATCGATGGGGAAGTTGTACTTGATGTGGAGAAGATGCTTGCCGATCCAAACGGCGATCCCGTACCAAAGCTTGGTGTACTTTTCGACAAGATTCTCTGTGAATGGGATTCCTGATACCTCTTGCCCGGTGAGAAAAAACAAGACGAAATACGAAAACAGGAAGCGAAAGCCCAGTCGTTGAGCGAGATTCCAGCGCGCCTCTCCGGTCCGCTCGACCCGTGCCTCAATTTTCGTAGGCGGCTGCCAGCCTCTCTCCGCTTCAGTCTGTGGTTGCATCTCGATCTCCTCGCCGGTGTCCCGCCTAGTCTAACGCCCTTGCGGCTTGAACCTTCCCCCTGCCAGGGGGTATCTTTGTCGAGCGTCGGAGGGGCGGGTATGAACCACTGGAAGGAAACAGCAGAAATCCTGTCGCGGCTTGCGGAGCTCAAGGCGGCGGGACGGCGTGCGGCGCTCGCCACCGTGGTGCGCATCGTCGGCTCTGCCTACCGCCGGCCGGGCGCCAAATTCCTCATCGAAGAGACGGGCGACACCCTCGGCAGCGTCAGCGGCGGCTGTCTGGAAGCGGACGTGCGCGAGGTGGCAAAGGGCGTCCTGGAGACCGGTCGTCCAAGCTTGCGGCACTACAGCACGGGAGCCGACGAGGACATCGTGTGGGGCCTTGGATTGGGGTGCAACGGATTGGTGGACGTCTTCGTGCAAGATGCCACGGAAGGGCCGCTGGCGAAGCTGGCGGACACTCTGCGAGGACTTCTGGTAGGTGATTCTCCTTTCTCGGTGATGACCGTGGTGGACGGCGAGGTGGATCTGGGAGCCACCTTGGTGATGGCGCCGGACGGCAGCGTCCACGGCTCATTGGGATCGCCGGAGCTGGACCGTCTCGCCGTGACGCACGCCAGGGAATTGCTGCCGGCTGGACGCTCAGTAGTCCAGAAGATCGCCGAGCGCGGAATCTTCTTCGAGGTCCTGCCGCCGCCCCCGCATCTCATCGTCTGCGGCGCCGGGGACGACGCGCGTCCCCTTGTCGCTTACGCCGCGGACGCTGGTTTCCGCGTCACCGTCGTCGATCACCGCCCCGCCCTGCTCGACGCGGCGTGGTTCCCACAGGCGTCGCAGCGGCTGGTGGGGCGGCCCGAGGATTCCGGGATCGTCCTGCCGGCGGCCGAGCGTTCGCTGGCGGTGGTGAAGACGCACTCCCTGGCGCATGACCGCGAGTGGGTGCGGCGGCTGCTTGCGGCGGGCACTCCCTACGTCGGAGTGCTGGGTCCGCGGGAGCGGACGGAGTCCATCCTGCGCGATGTCGGAACGACTGGAGACGGACGGGTTTTCGGCCCAGTAGGGCTGGATCTGGGGGCCGACGGGCCGCGGCAGGTGGCGCTGAGCATCGTGGCCGAGCTGCTCGCTTTCACCGCTGGCCGCGAGCCGCGTCACCTCTCCGAACGGAAGGAGGCGATTCATGCCGTCTGATCGAGCCGGAAACGTCGCCGGAATTCTCCTTGCCGCCGGCACTTCGAGTCGCATGGGGAGCAACAAGCTCCTCTTCGATCTGCAAGGAGAGACGGTGCTGCGGCAGGCGGCGAAGCGGGCGTTGGCCGGGGGCCTCTCGCCGTTGGTGGTGGTCCTTGGCCACGAGTCGGACAAGGCCGCCCGCGAGCTTGAAGGCCTGCCTTGCGAATGGGCGCTCAATCCGCTCTACGCGCAAGGAATCAACACCTCGCTCAAAAGCGGCGTGATGGCCGTGCAGGGATTCAAAGCGCAAGCGGCCATGGTCTTGCTGGCGGACATGCCCTTCGTCACCTCCGAAATGATCGCCGAAATGATCGCCCGCTATCGGACCAGCACGGCGCCGCTCGTCATCTCCGACTACGAAGGCGTCAACGCGCCGCCCATGGTCTATGACCGGAGCCTCTTCACGGAGCTGCTGATGATGACCGAGGAGGGCTGCGGCCGGCAGGTGGTGAAACGCCATCGGAGCGAAGCCGAGGTCGTGCCTTGGCCCGTTGCCGCTCTGGCGGACCTCGACGTGCCGGAGGACTACGCGCGAGTGAAGGGCGGTAACTCCTTGAATTCATAGCAGGTCTCCCTGCACCTACGTGGTACGATCTCGCCTATGCTGAAGCGGATTTTCGCCGACAACTTCCGCGCGCTGGTGAACTTCGAGCTCCGGCCCGGTCACCTGAGCCTCTTGCTCGGGGGAAACGGGAGCGGCAAAACCAGTGTGTTCGACGTCCTGGGGAGCTTGCGCGACCTTATCGTACTGGGCCGTCCTGCAACCGAGCTGTTTTCGTTTTCGAGAACCCGGTGGGACACACGGGACGTGCAACGCTTCGAGTTGGATGTGGAGAGCAACGGCGGAACTTACCGCTACGCGCTTGAGATACAGCATCCTGAAGAGGTTCACGGAAAGCCGTTCATCCGTTCGGAGACCGTCACATTCGACGGGTCCCTTCTTTATCGATTCTCTGCGGGTGAGGTCCAATTGTACCGCGATGATCAGTCGGCAGGCCCGGTGTTTCCATTTCGCCCAGACCAGTCGTTCCTGCCAAATCTCGACCCACCCGGCGCCAAGCAAATGGCTCGGCTTTCAGGATTCAAAGATTTCATGTCCGGACTTTGGGTTGTGCAACCGAATCCGTTCGCTGTTGAGATTGTTTCGAAACAGGATCAGGTTTTTCTGGCTCGGGATGGACGAAACTTTGCGTCGTTCTTCAGCTATCTAAACAGCGAGCGCCCTGAGGCGAGAACGGAGCTCGAAAACCGGCTGACCGAGGCGCTTCCGGGGTTTCGCAATCTGCTTTTCCGCCGCCAGGGTGACGCGAAGCTCCTGCTCGCTTCGTTCATTGCTGACGAGAAACCTTCCGGCGATTACAACCTCTTGGAGTTATCCGAGGGGCAAAGGGTATTGGCAGTGCTTTATGCAGCCGTTTGTGGATTGGTTCTCCCCGGCGCGGTGCTCTGCTTCGACGAGCCGGACAACTTCGTGTCCTTACCGGAAATTCAGCCCTGGCTGCAGGCCTTGCGCGATGCGCTTGAAATGCGGGGCGGACAGGCGATGATCGTTTCGCACCATCCCGAGGTCATGGACTACCTGGCTCTCGACTCTCTCTGGTGGTTCGAGAGACCTTCGGGGCCTGTGATCGCGAGGCCCTTTGAGGCAGATGTCGAATCTCCGCTGAAGCTTTCCGAGCTCGTCGCCCGGGGAGCTGCCTAGAGTGCTGAAGAAACTGAGATGTCTTCTGCTCTGCGAGGACATCGAACAGGAACGGCTCTTCCGGCCGATCCTGGAGCGTCATTTTCGCCGCATCTATGTGGAGCCCCGGAAGCCTCACGGCGGAGCCAGCTTCGTTTTGAAAAAAGTTGAACGCTGGGCCAGCTACATCCGCCAGCATCACCAGGAAGCGGTAGGCCTGCTGGTGGTGATTGACGGTGATACGGTTGGCCTTCAGGGACGGCTCGCTGCCCTGCGTGATGCCGCGGGATTCGCCGGTGCGCCATGGGAGCAGCAAATCGCCATGTGCGTTCCGTCCCGTACCGTCGAGACCTGGGAAATGTGGCTGTGTGGCGCCCACGATATCGACGAACGGACAGAATACAAGGCAATCTTCCGTCGCGAGGTCGAGCAGGGCTCGATGAGCTCTCGCAAGGCGGTTGAAGCTTGGTTCGCGCCCCTCAACTCCGAGGGTCGGCAGGCTGAAGAATCTCACCTCCCAGCGCTCACTCATGGACGCAAGGAAGTGGCCAGGCTTCAAGGATTCGCCAAGCGTTAGACCTTGGTTCGTCCCTTATCGTTGACGGACTCTCCGCGCCGAGGAGCGGTGGTGCTGCGCCAGCCGGCCCAATTCGCAGCAGGAGGTCCCTCTTTCTCCGAGCCGCCGGCCCTGATCCCTTGCGCGCGTCCAGTTCGTTGTGATGTAATTCTCTGCATCGTGACACGCGACGAATACGAGCAGCACAAGCGACGCTTGGACGAGGAGCTTCGCACCGGCGTCGAGCTCTTGGAGACTGCCCACCAGTACCAGCTCCGAGCCCTGCAACTCGTCTGGGTGGTCGTGGGTGGCGACGGGGTGGAGATTCCGCCATTGCCCGCGGTGGCGTTATCGCCCGTGGCGTCGAAGCCCCTTCCGACCGTGCCCGCTCTCCCCGCACCGCTGCCAGCGCCTCCCAAACCCGCCCGGCGAGGTCCCTGGGAGCTGCACAACGACGTTGTGGATGCGCTGGAGAACGTCCCCGAAATCTTCACGCGCAACGATATCTGCCAGGTGATCGGCTACGAACCGGATCGTGGCTCCCTGTATCGCGTCTTGCAAGGACTGATCGAAGAAGGCGTCGTCGTCATCGAACAGACCGGCTCCGGCAAGTGGCCGACGCGCTACCGGAAGGCCGCTGCGAGCAACGCCACAGCCGGCGGATGACACGCCAGTCGTGATCGCGAGGTCCGGAACCGGTTCTTGCGACACGACAGACGGCTCGTGCAACACGAGCATCCCGGTGTGAGTTACGACGATCCCTTGCTGCGTTACGCAATCCGCGGATTGCGTAACGCGACTCGCGATGAGCGTGACGCAATTCCCGATGGTAGCGATGCACCAAGACTATTGCGTAACGCGACCCACGAATCTGGTGACGCATCCCGCGATGGCGGTGACGCAATTCCCGATTGTAGTGACGCACCAGGACTATTGCGTAACGCGACCCGGGAATTTGGTGACGCAACTCGCGGGGCGGGTGACTCAAAACACAAGAGTAGTAACCCAAATCGCGATGGCGGTGATTCACCGTCCGGTCGTGGTGAGGCACGCCGAGACCCGTGTGACGTAGCCCGAACTGCCAGTGACTCAGCCCGGGTCGGCGGTGAGGATCTTCGATCTGGCGACGGCGCAAACCAGGATGAAGGTGACGCGTAGCTGGATCGAGAAGACCTGCTTCGAGTCGGCAGAGAGGCCTGCCGCGCTCTTCGTGACGCTAACACCGGGCTGAGACTCCCAAAACGCGGGTTTTCGGTCTCGCAACTCTTCGATCGAGATGTAATCCCGGTGCGCCTTCTCCCGGCACCTCCTATCGCAAACCGGAATCGCGAAGCCCGGAGGGCGGAGGACACGGTGCCCCCGGACGTGAGCTGTGGACCGCGGCACGAGATCGTTCCCGGGCCCCGTCAGGGCGATCACTCTTTCGGAATCCTCCCACTCCCCGCCACTTCTTTTTCACACACCTGCTCTGGAACGGCTACGACATCCGGGTCGTGCAGGGGCATTGACGAGGTTAAGGAATCGGAATATCATCCCAACTACATCAAGAATGAAGAAGATAGACAGCACTGAAGTTTTCATGGCGGAATTGGAGATGAGTCGCTAAGGGCCAGGCGGATAATATCAGGGCGAGGTTATTTGCCGGAATACTCCATTTGACGGGGAGTAGTCGATAGAGAGCGGAGAATGAAGAGAGAGTCGCGGATTGTCGATGGAACGCCGCAGAAGAGACTCTTCTGGTCGATCATCAGTGACTACAGTGTCAGCACTTCCATCTGTGAGTTGATAGACAATGCACTCGATATTTGGCTCCGAAATGGTAAACAGACAGATCTCTGTGTAGAAATAGATCTCGATATTCACAACAGGTCGCTTCGGATCACTGATAACGCAGGAGGTGTTCCTGAAGGCGATCTGCAAGTCTTGATAAGCCCTGGTGCAAGCCTCAATAGCTTGACGCCGCCCTTGGCTTGGCGATACTTCGCCCAAGGGAACATCGACAAGCACAGAGAGATCGTCGTGGAGTCGAGGGAGAGCAGGCGGTTCTTGAAGCGGAAGGTTCGCTTCTTGCCGAGCATCTGTTGCT
>DATIOS010000229.1:0-2386 GCA_035472915.1 Thermoanaerobaculia bacterium | reverse complement strand
GCGAGCCGAGGATCACGGTGAGCACGACGGGCGCCGTGAGCAGCCGTGCCGGATCGGGATTGTGCACCGAGCCGAAGGCGCAAACGGCACCCGAAACAATCCCCAGCAGCGGCGGCAGGAGGGTGAAAGGACGGGCGAGCTGGCTATAGAGAGAGAGCTTGGAGGCCATAGGAAGCCAATATTTAGCGCAGGATCCAGGGAGCGAACGCCGCCGCGACCAGCGCTCCGACCAAGGTGTTGAGGAAGTTGAGCGCTTCGTTGTCGAGGAGCTGCCGCTTTTCGAGCGCCGCTCCCACGACGCTTTCGAACGTCGTGCCAATGAAAGCCGCCACCACCACGGCCAGCACGCCCATCCAGGGATAAAGCCCCAAGGCGGCGCCGAGAACCGCGACGATTAGCGAGGCGAGGACTCCCGCGAGCGTCCCCTCCAGGGAGACAGCTCCCTCGGTGCCGCGCGGCACCGATTTGAAGGTGGTGGGGAGGAAGGTGCGCCGGCCGATAAGCTGGCCGATTTCGCTCGACGAGGTGTCCGCGGCCGCGGTGGCGAAAGCCCCGGCGAAGGCGAGGCCGAAGAGGACGCGATAGTCGGTGACTCCGGCGAACAAGGCGCAGGCCGTGGCCACGCCGGCGTTGGCCAAGGCATGCCGGGCGCCGCGCCGCCCCCCCTTCTCCTGGGCCAGCTTGGCCGCCGCCTTCTTGCGATAGCCGAGCTTGGTGCAGGCGCTGCCGATAACGAAGAAGGCGAGCAGCAGCAAATACCCGCGCCAATCGTAGAAGGCATAGATGAGGAAGCCCACGAGGAAGCCGGCCACCACGCCGGAAAAATCCACCGTCCGCACCGCATAGGCCGCTCCGGCGAGCGCGGCATTGACCAGCACCGCCAGGAGCAGGCGTACCGGCAGCCCCGGATCGGCAAGAAAGACTCCCCAGCGCCCTTGCGTCAACACCAGACCCAGGAGAAACAGGCCGGAGACGAGAGGAACGCCGAGGTTGTCGTCCAAACCTTGCGGCAGCGACTCCAGCGCAGCGGCGACAAGCGCGGCGGCGAAACCGGCCGCGAGAGCGAAAGCCCAGCCGTAGGCTCGCCCTTGGACGGGCGCCGTCCACACCAGGAGCGCGCCGGCCGCTACCGCGCCGAAGACGACGTAGGCGAGGCTGCCCATCCAGCTCTTCCGCGGGTTCCAGGGCAGTTTCTTGCGGCCGAGGGTCATGCCTGCAACCGAGGCCATGCCGTCGCCAAAGGCGAGGATTCCCCAGGCTCCCGCCGCCACCTCCAGCCGCGACCAGAAGATGAGGATCAGCAGCAGCACAGCGAGCGGATAGAGGACGATGCCGAGCGAGCCGCCGGCCTCCAGCTCCGCCGGCCGCCACAGGCGCCGGCCGCCGATTCGAGGGAGCAGGAAGAGGTTGAAGCTCAACGCAGAGGCGCCGAGAACTGCAGCCCAGAGGGGACCCAGGAAGCGCAGGGCGAAAGCGATCAACCCCACTCCCATGTGGGTGACCTTGCGCGCCAGCTCGCCGCGCGTGAAATCGCTCACGAAAGCTTCCCGCTCTCCCGCAGCCACGCGGCGGTGGTGCCAAGGCCGTCAGCCAAGGGGCGCCAGCGGTAGCCCAGATCCCTTTCCGCCAGACTGGAATCGTAGGCCCAGTCGTGGCGGTAGACGTCGACGAGGTCGGGAGTGAGTTGAGGCGTCGTGCCCCGCAGTTGCGCCCAACCCTTCTGGAGGGCGCCCGCCGCCTTGGCGACGGCGTCGGGCAGGTGCAGCGACGGAATCTTGGCGCCGAAGATCCGGCCGACGGTAGCGTAGAAATCGCCCTGCGTCACGTTGTCGCCGCCCAGCACGAACCGCCGGCCCGCCGGAGCTCCACTCTCCAGGACCTGAGCGACCCCGCAGGCCACGTCGTCGACGAACGCATAGTTCCACCGCCGTTCAGGCTTGCCCAGCAGGGCGGGGAGCTTCCCCTTCACGAGGTCCAGAATGTGACGCACGACGATGTTCCCCTCCGTCAGCTCGCCCGGACCGTAGATGACGCCCGGGTAGACGACGTCGACGGGAGCGCCGCCGGCAATGGCCTTCCGGGCGAGGCGGTCGGAGAGGGTCTTGGTGCGCTCGTAGTCGTTGATCCACACCCGGTCATCCGGTGGAGCGCTCTCGTCGAGCAGGCCTCCGGGGCCGCGCTCCGTCGGGCCGAGAGCCATGAAGCTGGAAACGTAGACGATCCGCCCCACCGTTCCCGCCGCCGCGGCCGCGGCGAGGACGTTCTCCAATCCGCCAACGTTGATGCGGTCGAACTGCTCGCGGGGGGCCAGGATCTTCACCAGGGCCGCCGCGTGCACGACGGCGTCGCAGCCGTCGACGGCTCGCTTCAGGCTCTCGGGGTCCGT
>DATIOS010000228.1:0-2371 GCA_035472915.1 Thermoanaerobaculia bacterium | reverse complement strand
TCGTGGCCATGATCGAAATGCCCGCCATGGTCATGGTCCACATCGTGGTCATGGCCGAAGAGCGAGCCGCCGACGAGAAGGATGAAACCCGCGATGGTGATGCACACGAAGATCAACATTTGGCTTTCACCTCACTTCCTGCGGGTAAGAATACAATCGATAGGCCCAAGGCTCTCTTCCGCGATGGCCTAGCCTGACGCGGTTTTCCCCACCAGTCCCAGCACCTCGCTCGCCAGCCACCAGAGCCCGACCAGCAGGATCAGGAACGGCACGGCGTAGCGCAACCAGTAGTAGAGCAGGCGGATCGCCGGCCCAGGCTCCCCTCCTGCCAACTCGCGCAGCACCGTCGCGCGTTTCAGAGTCCAGCAGACGGCCAGCACGGCGAGCAGCGAGTCCAGCGTCTGCATCCCCGAGCCGAAGGTCAGATCCCAGGTAAGAAAGATCTTCTGGTTCGGCATCGGCGGCAGGGCGATGAGGAAGATCAGCAGCGCCAGCCACCAGACGGCCTGCTTGCGGGTGAGCCTCGTGTTGTCCGTGAGGGCCGCCACCTGCACCTCGTAGGCGGCGATGGCCGAGAGGAAGCCCGAGCCCAGGAGCCCCAGGAAGAAGAGGAGGCCGAACAACCGGCCCAGCGGGATGGTCGCAAAGACGCGCGGCAGGACGACGAAGATGAGATCGGGCTCGCTGGCCGAGAGGAGACCCAGGCTGACGACGGCCGGCAGGATTGCGAAGCCGGCCAGGATTCCGGACGCCGTGTCACCGGCCACGGTGATGGTGGCGTTGCCTGCCAGGCGGTCTCCAGGAGCCAGATAGGAGCCGTAGATCACCATCATGGTGCCGCCCAACGAGAGCGTGAAGAAGACCTGGCCGAAGGCTGCCGCCATCACGCGCGGCGTAAAGGCCGTCCACTCGAACTTGCCGATGAACCATGCCACGCCGGCGCCCGCTCCGGGCAACGTGAGCGCACGGATCATCAGCACGATGAGGCTGAAAAAGAGGAGCGGGATGAGGATCTTGCTCGTCCTCTCGATGCCGGCGCGCAGGCCCCGGATGAGCACCGCGGCGCAGGCGGCGATGAGCACGGCAGTGAACCCAAACTGGAGGAGGAACGAGCGCAGCTCGAAACCGGTGGCCGGCGGCAGGATCGCGCCCTCGGCCCAAGGAAGACCCACCAGCCGCGCCGCTTCGCCCACGGCGTAGTAGAGAACCCAGCCCAAGGCATTGATGTAGTACCCCGTGGCGGCGAACATGACGAAGAACAGGAACCAGCCCACGGCGCGGCCCCGGGGAAAGCCGGCGCGCTCGAAGGCCCCGACCGGTCCGCGGCGGGTCTGCCGGCCCAGGACCCACTCCGCCATCAGCGCCGGAATGCCCAGCAGCACCGCCGCCAGCACGTACACCAGCACGAAGGCGGCGCCGCCGAACCTTCCGACCATGTAAGGGAAACGCCACACGTTCCCCAGCCCCACCGCCACTCCCAGCATGGTGAGGACGAGGCTGAAGCGGGAGGAATAGGTCTCCCGCGAAAGGTCCGGTCGATTGGGCTCCGGCATGAGCGGTGGGGATTGTAGCCTGAGTTCGGCCGACTTCCCCGCGGCGGTCTTCCCCGCGTCTGTCTTCCCGGCGTCAGCGGCTGCCGCCGAGCGCTTCCAGCCCCTCCCGGCAAACCAGGGTATGAGGGTGCTCCTTGCCGAGCCTGCGCTCGAAGACCTCGAGCGCCTTGCGATAGAGCGGCTGCGCCTCGGTGATCCGTCCCACCGTGGTCAGCAGGGTCGCCAGGTTGTGCAGGGTCAGCGCCGTGTCCGGATGGTCCTTCTCCAGGACCTTTTCTTTGATCGCCAAGGCACGCCGGTACAGCTCTTCGGCCTCGGCGTACTCTCCCTTGGTCTGGCAGATGGCCGCGAGATTGTTGAAGCTCACCGCCACCTCGTGGTGCTCCGGCCCGTGGACCCTTTCAAAGACGTCCAGGGCCTCGCCATAGAGCGCCTCCGCGGCCTCGAAACGGCCTTGGGCATCGAGGATTGCCGCGAGAGCGGCCTTGCCGGCAGCCACCGCCGGATGATCGGGACCGTGAGCCCGCTCGCGGAGGTCGACCGAACGCCGCGCCCAGGCCTCGGCCGCGTCGTACCGGCCTTGGTATTTGTGGAGCACTACGAGGCCGTTGAGCAGTCCTGCGATCTCCAGATCGTCCGGCGGGAAAGCCGACTCGGCGATCGCCAGGGCGCGGAAGTAGAGCTTTTCCGATCGCGAATAGCGGCCCAGCCCCTGGCAGAGACTGGCCAGCGTCCCCAGCGCCCCTGCTGTGCGTCCCTGGGCGTACAACGAGCGCGCCTGTTCACGGAACTGCCGCGCCTCCGCCTTCCCCGCTGGA
>DATIOS010000227.1:0-6177 GCA_035472915.1 Thermoanaerobaculia bacterium | reverse complement strand
GCCGCCTCCGGCCGTTCGGTCTTCACCGCCTGGATGTTTTCCGGAATCTCCACCCGCACCCGCGGCGCCGCGGGCAAATCCCCCAGAATCCCGTTCGCGTTGACCACGGGCGCCTCCCGAAAGGGCTCGTCGGAGCCGGCGCGCTTGTCGCGCAGCGCCAAGGCCACCCGCTCGCTTGCGATGCGCCAGGAAACGATGAAGCGGTCCGAGCCGATCCCCTGGGCCAGCTCGCTCCCCATTTCGCCTTCGTACATGTTTTCCACGTACTCGGCGACGCCGACGCCGAGATGGTTGAAGTTGAGGTGGGCGTTGCGCGACTCCAGGGGATCGTAGGTCCACTGGACCTCGTCGACGCCCAGAGCGAGCAGGCATTCGCGCTGGTACAGCTTGAGGCGCGTGCCAAGACCGAGGTCACGGCCGGCGGGAGTCACGGCGAGCATGTGCGACCAGTGGAACGGCTGGCCCTGGCGGTCACCTCGGACGCCGGTGAGCCCGAAGACGAAGCCAAGCATGCGGCCGTCAGTGGTAAAGGCACCGGCGGCGATTCCCCCGGTCTTCTGGGCGATCTTCAGGATCGAAAGGGGAACGACGTCCGAGAAATCGCGCCCCCAAGTGAGGCGCTGGAGCTCGATGCAGGCGTCGAAGTCGGCCACGGACGCCATGGGGCGGAAGGTCAGGCCGTCGGGGTCGGTGCGTTCGGGGAAGGTTGGGGTCATGGCGCGGGCGGATTTTGTCATAGGCGCTGAGAAATTGACGCCGCTCCCCCGCCCAAGACCCTCATCACCCCGGCCCTCTTCTCCCGCCCCCTCCCACCCCCCACACCGGGAGAAGAGGGAGCAAGGCAGGAACGCCCCAGGGGTACCCCTCTCCCGGTGAGGGGGGTTGGGCGGGGGCGGGAGAGGGGCAGGGGTGAGGGTCTTGGGCGGGGGGAAGCCTGGCAGAAGAGGGCCGGGGTGATGAGCGGCCTCTGCGGTATCGTTGTCGCATGACCGCGGGCATCGATTTCCGGCGCTACCGCAAGGTGCGGCGATTCGTTACCCGCGTCTTCATTCACGTGGTTTGGTGGGACGTGGTGCTCAACGTTCCGGGTCTGCGGCGGTTCCGGCGGCCGGCCGTCGAACGGTACCGCGAGATCGCCCGGCGGTACCGGAATCTGGCCGGGGAGATGGGCGGGGTGCTGATCAAGATCGGCCAGTTCCTTTCCACTCGCGTGGATTTGCTGCCGACCGCGGTCACCCGCGAGCTGGCGGGCTTGCAGGACGAGGTGCCGCCGGAAAGCTTCACGGCCATCGTGGCCCAGATCGAGGAGGACTTCGGCCGCCCGGTGGGCGAGATTTTCTCCTGGGTCTCGCCCGCCGCGGTGGGCGCTGCCTCTCTGGCACAGGTCCATGCCGCTCGCTTGCCGGGCGGCGAGCCAGTGGTGGTGAAGGTGTTGCGTCCCGGTATCGAAGTGCTGGTGGAGACCGATCTCGCCTCAGCCCGGCTGGCGCTTCGCCTGCTCAAGTTCTGGAGCAAGGTGCGAATGCGCGTCGATCTCGATCGCGTGGGCGAGGAGATCACGGAGACCACCCGCTGCGAGTTGAACCTCGCGGCCGAGGGGCGCAACGCCGAGCGCTTTGCCCAGGATTTCGCCAAGGACGCCCGCGTCCGCATTCCCAAGGTCTTCTGGCAGCAGAGCGCCCGGCGCACGTTGACGCTCGAAAACGTCGGCTATCTCAAGATCAGCGACGTCGCGGCCCTCGAGGCCGCCGGCATCCGCCGCTCGGAGGTGGCGCGCGATCTCTACCGCATCTACATGCAGCAGATCTTCGTGCACCACTTCGTTCACTCCGATCCCCATCCTGGAAACCTCTTCATCTGCCCGCAGCCGGTGGAAGGCGAGGCCCTGTTCACTCCCGGCGATGCCGTTCCAGCTCCGCCGGGCGGCGGCGCCCGTCCCTTCCAACTCGTCTTCGTGGACTTCGGAATGGTGGCGGTGATCCCGGAGCGGCTGTGGGCGGCCCTGCGCGAGTACGTCATCGCCCTGGCGACGCGGGATGCGAAGCGGCTCGTCCAGTCGTACGTCGCGGCCGGTGTGCTGCTTCCCAGCGCGGACCTGCGGCGGCTGGAGGAGGTTCACGAGGAGCTTTTCACCCGCTTCTGGGGAGTCAGCGTCGGCAGCCTCACCGGCGTGGCAATGTCGGAAGCCCGCTATTTCGTGAGCCAGTACCGCGACCTGATTTATGCCCTGCCGTTTCAAGTGCCGGTCGATCTCCTCTTCACCGGGCGGGCGGTGGGCCTGCTGGCGGGCATTGCCACGTCGCTCGATCCGGAGCTCGACCTGTGGGCCGAGACGATTCCCTTCGGCGAGCGCCTCGCCGCCGAGGAGTTGAAGCGCGACTGGCGAGGCCTTCTCCAGGAGGCGCTGCTCCAGCTCCATGTGGTCTTCGGCCTGCCGCGGCGGCTGGAGTCCTTCCTCAATCAGGCTGAGCGGGGGGCGCTCACGATCGAGACTGCCCTCGCCCCGGAGGCCAAGAAACTGGTCCAGCGACTGGAGCGCTCCGTCCGGCAGATGGCCTGGATGATGGTCTCGGGCGGCCTGCTCGTGGCCGGCGCCGTCCTGCACGGCGCGGGAGACGTCGCCGGCCGGTTTCTGATGGCCGCTTCAGCGGTGACGTTCCTGTGGGGATTGTTTTCGAAACGGTAAGACTACGCCGGCTCTGTCGCAATGCCGTAGAATCTAGGTCCCCATGAGAGACGAAGACATCGAGGAGCTCGAGATCCCCCCGGACGACGCCAGCTCGTTCCTGGACCGGCTGGACTCCGACCTCGACGATCTGGGCGCCGGAGACCATCCGCCGACCGGCCCCCCTCTCAGCCGCCGGGAGATCGACGAGCTCGTCGACCGCGTCCTCGACGAAGAGGTGGCGCGGCTCAATGGGCAGGTGCCGAAGAAGTAGAAGGCGTTGAAAAAGCCCGCCCTGAGTGCGAAACCGATGCCAGCCAATGTAGAGACGCCCACGGGGTACCCCGTGTGGCGTCTCCGAGGCGGGGACGATCTTCCAGGCAACGATGACCATCCCCGTGCAGATCTACGTTTCCGGATCGCACCCTTCCGTATCGAATCGTCCGGATCGCAAGCCTTCCACGCCCCTCGCCTGCCGTCGACGGATTCATTTCAGATTGGGCCGTCGTCCCCGATCCGGAGACGCCCCACAGGGTTCCCCGCGGGCGTCTCTACAGTGGGTGGAATCGTTTTCGCGTGACCGAGCCGGTTTGCCGATCAGGCTTCTTATTCCACCCGCACTCCCAGCCGCCCGCTTAGGTCGCGGAAGAGTTCTACCCACTCGGCAGCGGTGTCATCAGACTCGGCATTTTGTTTCTGCAGAGGAAAAACTCTTTGGCGCAGCTCGTAGCAGGCATTCTGGGCGCGCCAGAGATCGACGTTGAAGGGCGACTTGCGGGCCAGGGCCACGGTGGCGGCCATTTTGCGCAGGAGGTCGGGACTTTCCGGAGAGGCTTCGAGACGCCTCGCCAGCGACTCGAGCGCCTGCGACAGGGCATAGGAAAGGCCTTTGGTGTCGAGAGCGACACCCAGCGCTTCACTCTGGGCGAGCAGGCTCTGCGACTCCTCGAGATCGGCCGCTGAATCTTCCAGGGAGCGCCCGAGGTCCAGACTGAGAATCAACTCAGCCGCGGCGGCGAAAGTTTTCGGCAGCGGATTGCCCAGGCTGCGCAGGAAGCGCATCAGCGGTACTTGTTTCTCGAACACGTCGCGAAATTCGTCCTCCACTTCGCCCAGGGTAGAAGCGAGGATGAGGTCGAGCACCCGGCGCTGGTCGTCCCGGAAAAGCGACTTCAACGAGTAGGGAACGTGGATGAAGTAGCGGTCCAGCTGGCGGATGACGTCCGCCAGGTCGCCGTGATCGAAAGCTTCGCCAGCCTGAGTGAGGAGGCTCTGATAGCCCTCCTCGGTATCGAAAGGCCGGACTCCGGCGTTCAGGTTGTGATCCCCGAAATGCAGGACGCCGAAGACCAGCTCACCTTTCTTACCGGTCACTTGGGAGGCAATATGGACCTTGCCGATGGCCAGGCGCGGTCGTCCGGCGCGAGCGGCACGGCCCGCGGGAAAAATGCGGCCGTTCTCCCGCCGTACGGCGTAGCAATAAACCCGCGCCTGCGACGGAAACTCCTCGAAGAGCGACGCCACGGCGTAGTGCGCCGCCACCCGCGACAGGTCCACCATCGCCGGACGGACTTGCTTTTCATAAAGATCCCAGCCCGTACCGCTTCTGGGGAGGTTGCTCTTCGCTCGCTCCAGAAGGTTTTGAAAGCTCGCCTCCAGGGGCGCTTCGAAAAGCTGCCCGGCAAGTTGCACCGCCCGGCCGGCATAGCCAAGAATCTGCACCGTCTCGATTCCTGAAAGGTCGTCGAAGAACCAGCCGCAGCTCGTGTACATGAGCATGGCGTGGCGCTGCATCTCCAGCAGCCGCAGAGCCCGCACACGGCGATCTCCCTCCGGCGGATTTCCCGCGCTGGCGCGATAAAGAAAAGCATCCACGCTCTCCGGCGAACGGTCCAGGAGAACGTGAATGTAGTCGTCGCGGGCCGCCCAGGGATCGGGGAAGAGCTCTCTGGCTGCCGCCGCAAACCGGGGGGCCAGCTCGTCGCGCAGCCAGTCCAGAGCCTGGCGCAGCGGCGCTCGCCAGGCCTGGTTCCAACCGGATTTGCCGCCGGTATGGCAGCCGCAATCCCGGCGCCAGCGGTCAACACCGTGGACGCAGCTCCAGGAGGTGTTCTCGACGATCTCGACCTCCATCGCCGGCGGATGATCCGCGAGGTACTCGCCGTAGTTGGTGAGCCGCGCGAGGCCGTTCGCCTCGATGTGATGAAGGGCGTAGGAGAGGCCCATCTCGCCATAGCGGTGATGGTGGCCGTAGGTCTCGCCGTCGGTCGCGATGTGAATCAGCCGGTCGCCGTCCGAGTCCTCGGGGACCGTGGCCAGCAGCCGGCTGGCGAAGCGCTCGCCACTGTCGAGCAGCCCTTCGAAGGCCACCGCTCGGGAGACGCCGCCGTCGTAGAAAAAGACGGCGATGCTCTGGCCTGAAGGAAGCATCACTTCGTAGGGGACCGTGGTGTCGATTCGCCCGCCGCTCGCGTCCTGCCACTCGGCCTCTTCCACTTCCTTGGACCGGACGCGCTTCGCCTGGTGAGGCTCGAGGATGGTGAAGCGGATGCCCTCCGCGGCCAGCAGGTCGAGAGTCTCCAGGTCCACCGCGGTCTCCGGCAGCCACATCCCCTCCGCCTTGCGCCCGAAGCGGCGCTCGAAATCGGCGAGCCCCCAGCGGATCTGGGTGAGCTTGTCACGGCGATTGGCAAGGGGAAGGATGATGTGGTTGTAGGCTTGAGCCAGGGCCGAGCCGTGGCCGGAGAAACGGCCGGCACTCTCGGCGTCAGCCGCCAAGATGGCCCGGTAGACTTCAGGCTTCTTGTCCTCCAACCAGGCGAGGAGGGTTGGACCGAAGTTGAAGCTGATCTGAGAGTAATTGTTGACGATCCGCTCGATGCGTCCCTCGCCGTCGAGGATGCGCGACGAGGCGTTGGGCGCGTAGCACTCCGCCGTGATGCGCTCATTCCAGTCGTGATACGGGTAGGCGGAGTCCTGGACCTCCACCGCTTCCAGCCAGGGATTTTCCCGCGGCGGCTGATAGAAGTGGCCGTGAATGCAGAGGAAGCGTGGCATGGGAGATTGGATCAACGGACAAAACACGGACGAACAAAGACCAGCAGGGGCTACCAGCCGGCCGCGTCTTCAAGATCTCCTTCTACTTCGTCATTGGAGTCTTTGGGGTCTTTTTCGTCCTTCTCTTCCTCGACCGCCTCACGCTGCAGAAAAATCATTCCCAAAGGTGGCAGCGTCAGGCTGAGCGAATGCGGCCGGCCGTGCGTTGGAATCTCCGCCGATTCGATGCCTCCCATGTTTCCGCGGCCGCTGCCGCCGTACTCCTCGGCATCGCTGTTGAGGATCTCCCGCCAGAACCCGGCACTGGGAACGCCGACGCGGTAGTTGTGGAGCGGCACCGGCGTGAAGCTGAGGATCGCGAGAAGGGGCTCGCCGGGGCTCTTCCCCTTGCGTAGAAAGGCGATGACGCTGTTGTCCGCGTCCGAGCCGTCGATCCACTCGAAGCCGGCCGGGTC
>DATIOS010000226.1:0-12048 GCA_035472915.1 Thermoanaerobaculia bacterium | reverse complement strand
CCGGCCGCCGCCTCGCCGGCCGGCTGGTCTTCGACCTCGACGAGAGCGAGACCACCGAAACGCTCGACGCGCCATCCCAGGGCGTGGACTACACCATCCCCTTCGGCCTGATTGCCTCGATCGTGCCTCCCGGCGGCGAAGAGCGCGGCGCCCAGCGCGCCAGCGTGACCCTCCACAGCGGCGAGGAGCTGCAGCTCGAGCGCACCGGCGACCTCGGCAAGGGGAATGCCGGCATGCTGATCTTCGTCGCTGGTAGTCAGCGCCCCGAGTACGTGCCCTGGACCGACGTCGGGCAGGTCGACCTCGACCGCCCGCCGGCGATGTATCCGCCGCTCGGCGGGCGCTAGATCACGGGCGCAGAGGAGCCAGGGACTTTTTGATTTCTATTTCACGACGGACGTTGCGATGTTCGGATTGCTCGGATTGACCGCCAACGTCCGTGTACTAATGCCTTCCCGTCAGATTGAACGCCAGCTGGTCCGCAAGAGTGTCCAGTTGACCAGTGGTATTCCGAGCTTGCGCCGCAGCCCGTCTGGCCCGGCACGATGAAGATCTTGCTCGATGTCGAAAACCGGCCGGTGTCCCTGGTCAGCTCGTCGACCGTCGGCTCCTGCCGCGGCCGGTCGCCGAAGTTGAAGATTCGCTTGGCTCCCTGTTCTGGTTCTGCCTTCAACCTCAATACTCCAACAACCTATTCAGAGTTTGGTGATTCTCTCTCCATGGCATGGACCAGTAAGCTACGTGAAAATACAAATCGAGCCTCGTCGTTGCCGCTACCCTTCTGTCGGACAAGAAGCCTCAAAATTACGGTAGGTCTGATGCTATTTGCGCTATAGATGGGATCCCGCCCTCTATCAGACAGAAACCAACAAAGGGCGCCCTTTACGATGCCTAGAATATACCAATATACAGGAGAGGTGCGAATTTTCTCATTTGTTGAATGGAGCCTTTCCAGTTGACCAACAAAATAATCACCGTCTTGATCTGGAATCTCTAAGGGTATGCCATGCTCTATTTGATCCAGAAAGCGATGATCCGAAGTGGAGTCGAAAGCCCACGACTCGGCGTAAATTGCTTCTTGATTTGCGTAGCTTTTAGTAGTGAGTCTAAGACGAATAGTCCTATCGTCTTGAATGATCTCTGCTCTTGCCTTAGCTAAGCCGGAGGCGAGAATGGAGACACAAACAGTCCTTATTGCATTCTCTATAGTCCCTTCCTCTTTGACCGAAGACCGCAGTCGATCCCATTCCACCGCTACACTTACGCCTGTATCAAACCCTATATCGAATAACGCAGCAAACTGCTCAGCTAAGCTTCCTGCGTGCGCGTGCGGAGCAACCACGCCGTACATCAAGGCAGCCCAATGGTGCCGGCGAAAGTAAATTAGAGACGGTCCAGCTTGCAAATTGGTGCTATCAGAGGATACGGTCGGAAGCTCATCGTTTTTTTCTGTTCGGAAGAGGGTAGATTCAATAGTTTGTTTGTGAAGTTCCACGGCGCGACGTTGAATGTACTCTATTCGATTCCGTTGATTCTCGCGATGTAGGGGATTTCCAATAAGTGAGTTTATGATAGGATTAGAAGCAACGATGGTCGCTATTCCTGTCTCTACTTTATTTCTTGAGCTAGACGCTGCTAGTGATAAGAGCGGTAGTGCCGTCTCGGGGATTAACCGATAGAGCCTCGATTGGGTCGAGGGGAGGCCTGTTGGTGCAGCATATTCTGCTTGGCGCGGCGACAAGCCCCACTGAGTAACGATAGCGTTCCAGCCTCCGATTTTTTCGCGAACTGCGTCAGAGATTGTGCCGGAAGGATATGCTACTAGCAAATGAAAATTGTCATCCCTTGAAACTCCATTTGTATCACACGGAAGCACTGTCATCGCATCTACGTCGCGGGAAAAAGCCGCAACCGGATTCACTTTCTCAACATCAATGCTTGCGCGTTCCCAAGGCGCTCGGCCACCCGGAGGTGCGCCATAAAATGAAGTTAGGCCTAGTACTGGCAAAAAATTGTTTATAAGTACACCCTCTACGTATTTGTATGCAAATCGTCGACCAAGCTCGACATTGCGGTAACTAAACGCTTCATTCAAAAATCGAAATGCTGAAGCGATTCGAATTGGAATGCGATTCAGAGGGGTCTTCTGCAGGTTTACCGCGTGGCATATAGTATTAGCGAACGTGGCGTATACCATTGGGAGCCTGTGGCCTCCATCAACGATAAAAAGAACACTTCGAAGGAGGTTGACCCAGGCATCTGATTGGCTCGTGTGCCAGGAAGTCTCGACGTTCTCTTCGTCGCTAGGAGGTTGATTTGAGCCAGTAATAATAATTGGGCATGTAATCCTGGGAAACGCTAGCTGGAGAGCCGCAGCTGTATAAGCAAGTGTGTCGGTGCCATGAAGTAGTATCACGCCTGCGAGGTATTTGCCTGACCAATCTTCTAAAAATATGCGCGACACGGCAGCGGTAATTCCATTCCAAACATCCGGGTTCGCATTTTCGCTGAAAATTTGAAAGTCGTCCTCAACGAACCTCCATTCTAATGCGGGTAAGGGTAGTCCAGGAGCTAACTCCTTGTAATCCTGGCGTAATCGGTCGGTAATCTTTACTGTTAGCGGACTCTCCTGATCGAGCTTTCTCGGCTGAAGGGAATGGCCGCGCGGATCGCTGGAGGCACCTATAGTGCCTCCGCAATAAAGTAGGACGATCGTGGGCTTGCGCGCCTGGCGTCGGAACTCTAGCGCCTCCAGCGGCAAAGGGCAGCGATCGCGTGCCTTCTTCGCAAGACATTCTTTTGTGATATTTTCGAGGTCGAAACACCGAGTGACCGGCGTTCGAGCGAATGGGTCTAACTGAGTTATGGCAATGACTAGCGCCTCTCTTTCCATTCCGGCAAATATTGTACTTTCCGTTATTGCTTCGAAGATAATGGCCCCAATCTGGTAAATTGTGTGGGCGAGCCAGTCTTCAGGGGGCGAGTTTGGGCCGAGCTGGCCGCTTAGAATCTCGGGTGAAGAGTATCTTGGGGTCACAAGAGCATGATTTGTCCGAGTTCCAGTTAGCGGCGGTTCTCCCTCGACTTGTTGGTAGGCATGGAGTACGCCCAGATCAAGTAGTGTGATACGCGTCATATCCGGCGATACGATAATATTATCAGGCTTGATGTCGCGATGACAGAAGCCGCACACCTCAAGAAAATGAGCGGCCTTTGTGATCATTGCTACAATTGGACGAATGCGACGTTCAGGCAATGTTTTTGGGTTTAGCGGCTTACCTTCAATGTATTCGGAAACAGCGACTAGCGTCGGCTCAGTAGCGTTGTCGAGATAGTTGACGTCTGTGTCGAACCAGGTTATCGGTCTAACTAGGTAGGGGCAGGAGTGATCGCGAAGCCGAAGCTGCCTTTCAAGCCGGACTCGCTCGTCGTCAAGGTCAAGCATGGTTGGGTTTAGAACCTTAAGCGCAACTCGCATGCCGTCATTGGACGTCGCTGATCGTCCTACAAAGACGGCGGCTGTCCCTCCTTGGCCAACGAATCGCTCTACGATAAAGTCGCCGATTTGGCTACCATTAGGTAGGTCGAGTCTCCTGTGCCAGTCAGCTGTACTCATAATCTCCTCAGGATGAAAGAGTTATTTTGCAACAATTCTATGTGTTTTAGGGGAATAGATAGCGGTCGCGGAAGCCTCTGGAGTGTTGTACTTTGCCCATTGGATCTTAACGTTGGGCCTTCGAAGCATGCGTTGATTACAGCCATCGGAGTAGCGTTGATTCCATAATCCGCTGCATCGGTTTCAAGGGGAGGGGACGCGGTCAGCCGAGTCAGATCCTGCGTACCTAATTCCGCACGCAATAGTGCAAGAGACTCATCCAAGAGGTGGCAAGTTGGTGCTGAGATCGGCGAGGTAATCACAAGCTGGAGCCTTTCCTGAGACCGAAGCCGCCAGCTAAAGAGAGCGCATCGCGCTTCCCGTCTCGGCAGCTTTCTCAGAGATCTCTACTGGTAGGTTTTACCAGATTCTGAGCGCACCCTAGCCTAGCTAGCAGTTAGCACAAGCAGCATAAATTATTCTACCCATATTTAATCCTTGGCTCCTACTGTATAGATTCATCTCGGCCACCCTTGGTTGTGGCTAACAGCGTAGCCGCTCGGTTATTGAGCGGCCGAGTTAGGCGGCTCGCATGCCGAAACCTGGATACCTTCACAGAGTTTGTTTCCGAACTCTGAAACATATAAACGCTCTATCACGGCAGCGAACTCTTCGTGCCGGCCCGAAAATGTTGTGCTGCGGCTCCCATAGAGCATCTCGCAGATTGTAATTCGCAGTGGCTTGTTTCTCAGCCCACCCAAAATTGCCTTTTTGTAAAATTCTCGCCAAATATCTGAGAACTTTCCTTTGTTGAGTTTCGTCGTTACAAACCACTCGGTAAATGCATGCAACCAATACTGCTCCAAGGTTTGCATAGCTGTTCGGTCAGTTTCGGCTCTGGGGTCCCAGCTACTGTCGTGAAACCTCTTGTCCATCTGGGCGAATATAGTGAAATAAGATTTCCTCAGATCTAAAAAAACCTGAACTCTTGCCACGTCTTCTGCAGTACTCCATGCAAGGTATGCCATAATTACCGCAGCAAGCGCGCCGATTGATCCTGCAGCTGCAATTATAATTGCAAGCAGTCCCACAATGCCTCCGTTCTTAAACCACCAATTAGCCATCAACGCAAAAAATGTCGCTGGTTACTCTTCGTGTCGTCTATCCTTTAGCGTCTATCCGAGATTATCCCGGAGTCCTGAGAGGGATCCCGGGAGGATTTCGAAGAGCTTAGGTTGAACGAAGCTGGAGGTCCATGCCGGTCTTATGGAATCCTTCGCAGGAGCTTCGCGCGACACTCTGCCAGCCTTTATATCTCCCAATAGCCACCGTATGTGCTTCATCGCCCTTATGACAGGCCGCTGATTCTAATATCACTGAGGTTGCAGCCAAGAGCATCACAGTAGATGGCCCCACATCTGCTTGGACTCTACATCGCTTCAGACTTTTCGTCAAAGTTATGCGTTGTGCGGTATAAGTCTCCGGAATGTGACACTCCGGCCGAGCCACCTAGCCGACATTGGCCTAATTTGTAGGCCAGAATAGGTTCCAGTGTCTCCTTGGACAGCTGCCCATTTGGCGGGCGGCGAACTCCTGAGTTGCGGTCGAACCAGTGGCCGGTCAGCGGCGTGCCGTCGACCAGTGCTCGCGCGTTCTGACCACCGGGTCTCCAGGAGATCTTCGCAGGCTGACCGGATCAGAACAGATCGCTGTCGCCCTTTGCCGAGCCGCCGACGGCGGAGGCGCTCTCTCTATTTCACGACAGACGTTGCGATGTTCGGACTGCTCGGATTGACCGCCAAAGTCCGTGTACTGGGAACAACCACGAGATCCATGTCTTCCATGGGGATTGCCCCGAGCAGTACCTGGTTGCCGAGTACCAAGGCACCGACAAACCCCACGCGATTGCCAAAGCGGATCTCGATCGGGCCGACATAAGGAAGGAGCCTCCGGCTGTCGTCGGCGAGCGTCGCCTCCTTCTTGTCGATCTCTTCCAACTCCAACTGAATCCGCACGTGCTCTGGTATGCACAAGTGCAGCGACCCCGGGTCCGCCAAGGCCGCAACTTTGACAGGCGCGAGCTCTGGCTTCCTTGGATTGCGAAGCGTCACTTCGGCGTTTACCAAGCCCATCTAAGCAGCATATACGATTTGGCGGCTTCGGTCTCGAGGGTCTTGCGCTCCGCCCAAGTCAGCGATTGACCTTGGCGAGGTCGTACTTGAGACCGCTGGAGCCTTCGCCGGCGCCTGGCGTCCTGCGCCGCGAGATCCAGAGGTGTGTCGAGCCGTCGGTCCAGCGGCTACGGCGAACGAGGCGATTCACTCGCGTTCCGGCGCGCGAGACCTCTTCCTCTCGGATCTGGTACTCCGCGCCGCCAAGGCCGGTGGGGTTCAGGATGCGGCCGCGTGGAAAGACCGGTTCCGGCGGCTGTCCGGGGGGCGTGCGGAGCATGGCGGCGATCTGCAGGGCGACGTCGCCGTTCACCGGATCGATCAGCACCGGCAGGAACGGAATCCAGTTTTCCGGGACCTCCGTCTGGATCTGATACTTGAGCGGCACGGCGGCCGGGAGGGGAGGGCCGGGCGGCGCGGGAGCCGGGGCCGGCGGCTCTGCCGGCTTGCTGGCCTGAGATCGTTCCAGGCCGCGCAACGGCTGGCCGCTGCCGCCTTCCAGGATCTCTTCGATCGCCCAGACCATGTTCGCCATCTCGTCGCGCAGGAACCGCACCTCCTCCAGCATCGGGCCTTCGAGGACGGAGCCGGCCGCCGTGGGCGGTTGAATCAGGAACGGGGCGATGCCGTTCGGCTGGCCCGGTGCCGTGAGGCTGAACAGGGTCCAGCGATCCGCGGCGGGCACCGGGGCCGCGTCCGCCCGCGGGATGTGAGTGACGTCGCCGAAGACGTCGTGAACCACCAGCCACTCGATCTCCAGGAGCTGTCCCACGGGCTGGCGCAGGGGAAGAAGGTACCAGTCGTTGCCGTGGATCAGCATGAAATCCATGACCAGCAGCTTGGCGAGATCGCGTTTCTCCGGCTCGACGGCGCCGAAGTCGGTGCTCCCTTCCTCGAAGTCCCACCAGCGCTGGTTCGGCATGCCGCGGAAGCGGACGTGGGTCGGCAGCACGCTTTGCGTCGCCGAGGCTGGAACGGAATTGCCGCCGGCGCCTGCCGCGATCTGCTTGACGTCGAAGGTGTACCAGTCGAAGCCTCCGTCGCGATCCGGGTCGCAGCTCAGCACCGCGCTTCCGCCTTCGGGCGTCTCGGCGAGCACTTCGACGCCGTACTCCAGGCGCTCGGGACGCCAGGCGCCGGCGTCCGCCGGACCGATGGCGCCATAGATCTCTTCCACCCAGGCGCGGAGCTCGTCCAGCGCGGCGAGCACGGCGGCGGCACCGGCGATTCCGGCCAGCTCGGGCGGCAGGTTGGGCGCCGCGGAAGCTGCCGCACGGTAGAGCGCCAGGCCGTCGAGCGCCCGGCCCATGACGACGCGCTCGAAGCGCGCGGCGTCGCGGTCGGGATCGGCCGCGATCTGCTCCTCCGCCCTTTCGGGAACGGCGAACGCGGCTCGCACCTGCGCGATCTCGGGCTCCAGCACGCCGTGGAGGCGCAGGAGCGACTCGGCGGTCTGCCCGATTTCCACTCGCAGCGCCAGGTCCTCGCCGAACGCCTCGGTTTCCACCAGGTCCTCCAGTGGAATCTCGCCGGTCAACGGTTGGGTGGGCTGCCCCTCGATCCGCCAGCCGGTGAAGGGCGCGGTGCGGGTGGAGGTCCGCATCCAGGCCGGCGAGGCGGCGTCTTCGCCTTGGAGCTCTCCCATCTGCCACTGGCGGGTCAGCATCCAGAGCGGATCGCGGACGCGGGCGGCGAGGCTGGGCAGGATGTCGTGCTCGGAGCGGGGGCGCGGCTCCAGGCGATGCCAGTAGGTGATGGAGCTCATGTCAGGTCCCCCTCGCGACGATGACCGCTTCCGTGGCCAGGGCGCCCGAGAACTTCGTGGTGATGGCGTCGCCGGCCGTGTTGGCGGTGAGGTAGATGGCCGGCAGGAGCTCGCTGAGCTTGGTGAGCAGCTCGCCGTCGACGGCGCGAATCTTGGCCAGGTCGAGGGTCTCGTTGAGGGTGGCGATCAGGCTGTCCAGATCCCACTGATCGGTTCGAACCGGCGGCACCGCCACCAGCACGGCCTGCGGCGCCTCGGCACCGGGGCTGTCGTAATGGAACGCCACGGCGCCGGCCTCGTCGGCGTTGGCGATCACCTCGGTCCACTCGTCGACGAGCAGGCCGGCCCAGGGATCGGTGGCGGCGGGTTGCGACGCGCGGGCGAGGTCGAGCGAGAGGAGACCGGAGGGGTGGCGATGGTCCTCGTCCGCGAAGTCCAGGGCGGCCCAGCGGGCGCCGGCGGCGAACGGCAGTTGGGCGGGCTCGAACGCCGGCAGGGGACTGCCGAGCGCGCCGGAGTAGAGCGCCAGGGTACGCCACCGGCCGAGCGCCGGGCGCACGCGCGCCGCTGCCTGGAACCACTTTGGCACGTCGTGCGGGCCGGAGACGAGCGACGGGCCGGCGGCCACCGCATTAGCCAGCTCGCCCGCACCGGCCGGCTGGAAGCGCGGCAGGAACACGAAATCCCTGCCGAACAGCGCGGCGGCGCGGGCGGGAGCGTCCGGCGCCGCGGCGGCAGCGGCGAGGCGCCGGTTGGCCTGCTCCAGGATGTCCTGGCCCTGGGCCACCAGCTGCGCGCGCAGCGGCTCGGCGTTGCCTTTGGCAGTGGCCGGGAGCGCGCCGGTGAAGCCGTAGCCGCCGAGCGCGATCAGGGCGTCGCGCAGCGGCTGGAGATCGAACGGTCCAGTGGGCGCCGGCTCCAGCGCGACGAGGGCGGCGATCAGAGCGTCGCGCCTGCCGGTCAGCGCGTCGAGCGCGTCCTGCGCGCGGCTGGCCGCCTCGGCGGGCAGGGTGTCGGAGCCGTTCGCCAGCGAGGCTGAATCGGCGGGCAGCAGATCGGCCGGGAGGAGCGGGCGGGCACCGCCGAGGAGATCGTTGAGCGCCCGCGCCACTTCCAGGATCTCGGGGAAGGTGCGCACGGCGTCGCGCTCCCAGCCCGCGCCGGTGCCGCGGTCGTAGAGAATCTGGAGGTCGGTCACCTCCGGCGCGGCCTGGAGCGCGACGTAGCCGGCGCGCTGATCCACCTCGCCGAAGCCCTGGCCGATCGTCACGGCGCGCGCCAGCGCCAGCAGATCCAGCGGCCGGATGAGGAGATCCGCGAGCGTGACCTCGATCTCGGTGCGGTGCGCCGGCTCGCTGGGCGTGGGATCGAGATAGCTGACGCGGCATTTCACGGCCGCAGGATCGCCGAGGATCGTGCCGGCCCAGGCGTCCAGCCGCGGCTCGGCGAGCGACCGCGCGGTCGGCGGGATGCCGGGCCAGACGTTGGGGATCGGCTCGCCCCCGACCACCAGTGCCACCCGGTGGGTGAGGGTGCTGCCGCCGCGCGCCAGATGGGCGATTTCGGGATCGGGCGGACGGATGCCGCGCGCCATGGAGTCGAGGGTGGCGGCGGCGCCGGGCATGCTGCCGCGAACGATCTGATAGACCGCTTCGGCCAGCAGCAGGTCCGACGCGGCATCGACCGCCTCGTGCAGCAGTCCCAGCTCGGCCTCCATCGCGTCGCGATCGGCCCCCGCGGCGGGCAGGCCCGAGCCCGCTTGCCCCCAGGGGATGGCGCCGGCCTTCCAGGCGTCGTGCAGCTTCATGCCGTCCACCACGTCGCGCGCGGCGATGGCCTCCTGCGGCTCGTCCGGCTGGTGGCTGGTGTTGGTGGGCAGCGGGTAGAGCTTGCGGAACGGCTCCTTGTACTTGTCCAGCCGCAGCGGCCGGTGACCCTCGTGCAGACCGCGCTCGAACTGGTAGCCGAGCACGGCGCCGAGCGCCTGGCCGTTGCGCACGGCATCGAGCAGGAACTGGGCCTGGCGCACCCTTGCCGAGGAAAGGTCGACGGCGTACCGGCTTCGCTCTTCGCCGCTGCGGGTGAGATAGCCGTTGCGCAGGATCGCCGCCGCCGCCGCGTGCAGCATGGAGGGCGCGAGGACGTGGCCGCCGGAATCCACCTGCTCCTCCACCGTGCCGAGCCGGGAGAGCTGAACGTTTCTGCGCCCTGCCGGCGGCCGGGGCCGAAGGTCTTCCACCCAGGCGAAGGCGCCGAGGTGGCTGCCGAGCGGGTTGGTGGCGCGCAGATCCGCCAGCCGCCGGGCCGGCAGCGCCGTGATCCAGGCGTCGATGCGGTGCGAGCAGACGTCGAGGGTTTCGGTGAGCAGCCGTTCCAGCTCGGCCGTAGGCAGATTCTCCAGATCCTGGAGTGCCTGCCGGTGCTCGGCGATCTGTTGCCCTTGGGGGATATCGGTCGCGAGCAGGAACTCGCCCAGCGGCTTGGCGCCGCTCACCGCGGGGAGCGGCGCGTCCAGCCGCTCCCAGACCGTGGTCGTCTGCGTGGCGACGCCCGCGATCTTGACCAGCTGCGGCTCCCGCTTGATGGCGACGGTCTCCACGTTCGCCTGGATCAGGAGGCCGTCGGCCACCCTCTGCAATACGTCCAGGGTGGCGTGGCG
Organism: Thermoanaerobaculia bacterium; assembly: GCA_035472915.1. Lineage (GTDB taxonomy): Bacteria > Acidobacteriota > Thermoanaerobaculia > Multivoradales > UBA5704 > DATARR01. The sequence goes on along the minus strand of DATIOS010000226.1, from coordinate 1,858 downwards.
CAGCAGGAGGTAGAGGAGCGCCGTCCGCGGCCCGTCCTCCAGCTCCAGGCGGAGCGAGCGGAGGTTGGCCGTGCGCAGGCGGGCGATGTAGTTGGGATTGAGCGCGGCGGTTTCGGAGAGCGGGCCGTCGACGATGAACGGATGGTTGAAGCGGGGCGCGGCGTCCTTATACAGCTTGAAGAAGATCTCGGCGGAGGCCGGATTGACGCCGAGTAGCTGGGCGACCTGGAGCCCCATCGCGTTCCAGTTCTGGCTCAAGGTCGCGGGATTGAGTCCGAGGAGCTGCCAGAGGTTGACCGCGAGGTCGGCGCCGAGAACCTGGCGGATGCGCACCTCGCGCGTGCTGGCGTCCATGCCGAGGACGGCGAGGAGGTCGGCGTCCGGATCGCTGGTGGCGCCGGTGCGCGGCGCGCGATTCACCTGCTCCAGCCAGAGCGACCGCGCCTTGAGCAGGCGGGGAGCGAGGGTGCGCTCGATCTCAATATCGTTGTCATTGTTGCGGCTGGAGCGCCAGCGGTCGAGCGAGCTGACGGGCAGGATGCCATAGGGCGTGTTGCCGATGCGGAAGGTGGGATATTGGCCGCGGGCGCGGACGCGGTCGACGAAAAAGTCCCGGTAGGCGTCGAGATTGAAGCTCTTTGACGCTGGCGCCAGCAGCGTCTCGATGTAGTAGCCCCAGGTGACGGGCCAGAGGGCGCGGGCCATCGCTCGCGCCGGCGTCTGCTCGTCGCGCTCGGCGCCGGCGACGTGGGCGGCGACGTCGAGGGGGACGCCGAAGGCGGCGGCGAACCGGCCGCCGTCCGAGTCCGCACGGGCGAGCGCCGAGCCGCGCTCCACCGGGTAGCTGGCGGCGCCGCCAGGATCGGGCGGCGGGAAGGCGGACGGCGCGGCGCTCGTGTTGTTGGTGGGCGTACCCTGCGGCACCAGCGCCAATCCGCGGGTGTAGTGGTGGCTGTCGAGCAGCGCGGCGAGCCGGTCCCCGGCGTCCAGGGGAGCGAGCGTGGACTTGACGCCCAGCACCAGCAGGCGGTCGAACCCGGCTCGCAGGTCCTCCGGCTGGAGCGGCATGCGTAGCGCCATGCCCACCGCTTCGGCCTGGGGGAAATCGACTGTCCACAGGATCTCCGGATCGAGCTGCAGGCCGTCGCCGGAGACGTCGAGCACCGTCGCGGGATCGGTGGTCGGCGACAGGGTGAGCGCCAGCGGCTCCTTGACCGGGCCGCTCAGCGCCCGATGGACCTCCTTGCCGCCGCGGTAGGCGATGGCCAGCCAGCGGTCCGGGAGGAGATGGGCTTCCGCGGCCCGCGTCCAGCTGTGGGTGCGCAGCGGCACGTCGTCCGGAATGGCGGGCGCGCCGGCAGGCCGGTCCGCGAGATTGCCGGGCGTGGTCCGCTTGACGATCCACGCCGCCCGCTGCGCGGTGGTGGCGATGGTGATCTGGCGCCAGGCGTCCGGCTCCTGGTCCGGATTCCACGCCGTGGTCCAATAGGCCTTGGCGAGGTCGAGCTCCTGTTGCGTCAGCTCCGGCTCGTGAAGGTCCGCCACGATCTCGTCCGGGTAGATGCGGAGCCAGAGCTGGGAGGCGCCGTCCGCCGTCTTGAAGCGGGTTTCGATCCGCACCGGCAGCATCACGATGGGAAAGTCCGCGCTGAGCCGTGCGACGTCCCCTTCCATGCCGCGATCCAGCAGTCCCTTGATGATCTCGTTGAGCTTCCCGTCCGCGGCGGCGGTCCGGCTGCGCGCCCCGGCGAGCGCGGCTTCGCTCTCGCGCAGTCTTCGGCGGGCCGGCTCCAGCCGTTCGTCCTGGACCCCGAGGTTGCGCTCCAGGGCCGCGAGCGCCGCGCCGTCCGCCTGGACC
>DATIOS010000225.1:0-1797 GCA_035472915.1 Thermoanaerobaculia bacterium | reverse complement strand
CAGCAGGATCTCGCGGTCGCGCTCGTTGCCCAGCTCGCGGATGACCCGCCGGACGAGGGAAGCGTTCTCGCTCTCCAACAGTCCGCTCAAGGGGCCGGCGTTGGGGGCTACGGCAAGGTCCACGGCCTCGCTGTCGGCCTCCGTCTTGCGGCGGGTGGCCTTGCGGTAGTGCTCGATCGCGAGGCTGCGGGCGATCTGGGCCAGGAAACCGGGGAGCTTGGCCGGCTCCCGCAGCTCGCCACGGCGCAGTTTCTCGAGAACGAGGCGGAAGGTGTCCTGAAAGAGGTCCTCCGCCTCGGGGCGACCGTTGGTGTGGCGATCCAGAAGCAGCGCCACGCCACGGCCGTAGATCTCGACCACCCGCTCTTCGGCGCGCCGGTCCCCGGCCTGAATTCTGGCGGCCAGGGCTTCCGGGTGGTCGCTTGCAGGGTCGAGGACTGTGCCGTGGCTGGGCAGAAGCCGGTTCCTGTTTTGGAGACCGGCGGATTCTAGCATGCGGGTTCAGGAGCCGCAGTCGGCTTACGGTGCGCCGCCGCCACCCATGCCGCTGCCGCCCCAGACTCCGACTTGATCGGGATCGCCGTAGACGGTGCAGCCGAAGACGTAGGGATAGAACCCGCGGTCAATGTCGTGGTCGCGGTAGACCTCCGCCAACGCGATGTTGATGTTGAGCTCCCGTGGCGGTGTCCCATAGGGACCGTGCCACCGAAGCTGTTCGCCGACCAGCGACAGCAGAGGCCCCCAGTCGCTGGAAAAGATCACGCCACCCCAGGTGTCGAGCAGGGCGAAGCCGATCTTGATCTCGTAGTCGCTGTCAGAGAGGAACGGGGCCTTGGCGCCGTTGGAACCCGTTCCAATCTCGATCGAGTGAAGATTCTCCAGCGCATTTCCCGGCAGTGTAAGAGGACCGGTGGCGAAGTTGATCGGCCAGACGCCCATAAATAAGTTGATGTTCATGATTGCCTCCTTGTGGCGGTTGGTTACAGCGAGTTAGTGGGGCGGCGGGCTCAAAAGTCGCACACCGTTTCATTGCCAGTCCCCTTGGAGAACGAAGCCGGCCCAGAAGTAGGGATCGCGCCAGCGCCGCTCGCGGCTCACGGAAAGCTGGGCGGCGCGCAGGGCCGCGGCCGGCCGCAGGTGTTCTTCCCAGAGGGCGCGATAGAAGCGGGTCATCAGCGCCGCCGTCGCCTGGTCCTCCACCCGCCACAGGCTCGCCACCACCCGCGGCGCTCCGGCGTAGAGAAAGCCGCGGGTGAGGCCGATCAAGCCCTCGCCCCGCACCTCCTTGCCCAGCGCCGTGCGGCAGCCAGAGAGCACCACAAGGTCGGCGTTGAGCCGCAGATTGTAGATGTCGTGCAGATGAAGGAAGCCCGCCTGCGGCTGACCGTTGCGATCGACCATCGATAGCGCGAGGCCCGAGAGCGCCGGGTGCTCGGCATCGATGACGCCGTGGGTGGCGAAATGAACGATCCGATAAGCGCTCAGCCGGTCGCTCACCGCCTCGGCGCGACTGGCGTCGAAGTCCAGGTCGACGCGGACTTCGGCCGCCGGCGCCAGGGCGGCAATCGCCTCCGCCTCCTGCCGGGAGCCGGGGAGACGCTCGAAGAGCGGCGTGTCGCTGGTTTCTGCGGCCCCTCGCGAGATCGGCACCCGAGTGCGGGCCGGCGCCGCTTTGGCGAGACGGGTGAGGCGCGGATCGTTGGGATCGAAGACGGGATCCGCCAGCACGATGAGCCGCTTGGGGGCCGCAGGCCGTTTCTCCAATACCTGGCGCTGGATCGCCAGGGCCGAGACGGA
>DATIOS010000224.1:0-3693 GCA_035472915.1 Thermoanaerobaculia bacterium | reverse complement strand
CTTACTTCTTACCTGCTGGTGCAGCGGCGGGCGCTGGTGCCGCCTTGACTTTCTTTTCGCCCTGCCGCTCACCGTGCTCTCGACCTTCCTCTTCATGCGCCTGTTCGACGAGTCGATCAACCTGATGTCGATGGGCGGCCTCGCGGTGGCCATCGGCCTGGTGATCGACGACGCCGTGGTGATGGTCGAGAACATCCACCGCCGGCTGCGCAGCGGCCGCGGCGAGGCGGCGATCGAGGAAGCGACGGAGGAGCTGTTCGCGCCGGTGGTTGGCTCGACGCTGACGACGGTGGTCGTCCTGGCTCCCCTCGGCTTTCTTTCCGGAGTGGTGGGGCAGTTCTTCCGCGCCCTGTCGCTCACCCTGTCGGTCTCCGTGCTGATCTCGCTCGTCCTGTCGCTCACCCTCATTCCCCTGCTCTCCCGCTTCGCCTACCACCACGGTGAGCACGCCCGGGAAGTTCGGCCCAGCCGCCTGGAGAGGGCCTACACACGGACGCTCACGGCGTCGGTGCACCGGCCCTGGCTGGCGGTGGCCGCCGGCCTCGTCCTGGCATTGGCCGGATACCTTCTCTACCGGGGGATTCCCAACGGCTTCCTGCCGCCGATGGACGAGGGGGGCTTTGTCGTCGATTACCTGACTCCGCCGGGCACGTCGCTCGCGGAGACGGACAGCAAGGTGCGCAAGATCGAAACCCTGCTTTCGCATACCCCGGAGGTGGCGGCCTTCTCCCGCCGCACGGGCTCCGAGCTGGGCCTCTTCGCCACCCAGCTCAACAAGGGGGACATCCTGGTGCGGCTGAAGCCACGGTCGCAGCGCAGCCACTCCGCCGAAGAGGTGATCGCCAGCTTGCGGCCAAAGATCGCCGAGCTCGTTCCCGGCATGGACACCGAGTTCGTGCAGCTCCTGCAGGACATGCTCGGCGACCTCGAAGGGGCGGCGAACCCGATCGAGGTGAAGATCTTCGGCGACGATTCCCACACGCTGGCCGGCCTCGCCGAACAGGTGCAGCAAGAGATCGAGGCGGTGAAAGGAGTGGTGGACCTGGTGGGGCCACAGCAGGGCGCTCCCGAAACCACCTGGCAGATCGATCCGGAGGCCGCCGGGCGCGCCGGTCTCACCGTCGAGCAGGTGCAGAACCAGCTCGCCGCCGCCTGGTCAGGGCAGACGGCGACCGACCTGCGGCTGGGCGACCGCAGCGTGCCGGTGAGGGTGCGCTACCCCGACGCCGACCGTTACGATCCCGCACGCTTGGCGCGGCTCACCCTGCGGACAGCGGATGGCCGCATCGTGCCGCTTTCGACCGTGGCCCGGCCGGTGACCGCCACGGGCGACGGCGAGCTCACCCGCGAAAACCTGCGCCAGGTGGCCCTGGTGACCGGGCGGCTGGAGAACCGCGACCTGGGCACCGCGGCCACCGAGATTCAAAGCCGCCTGCGCCGCCTCAAGCTGCCCGTGGGCTACTCCCTGGAGGTGGGCGGCCAGTACGAGTCGCAGCGCCAGGCCTTCCGCGAGCTGATGCTGGTCTTCGGCACCGCCGCCGCGCTGGTCCTGCTCGTCCTGGTATTCGAATTCCGCTCCCTCACCCCGTCGCTGATCCTGCTGCTGGCGGCGCCGCTCTCCTTCGGCGGCTCCTTCCTCCTCCTGCGGCTCGCCGGCTCGGAGCTCGACGTGTCGTCTTCCATGGGGCTGATCCTGCTGGTCGGCCTGGCGGTGAAGAACGGCATCGTGATGATCGACTACGCCCATCGCCTCCATGCCGAGGGGCAGCCGTTCGTCGACGCGGTCGTCAACGCGGCGCGGGTGCGCCTCCGGCCGATCCTGATGACCACCCTCTGCACCCTCTTCGGGTTGCTGCCGCTGGCCCTCGGCCTGGGGGCGGGCGCTGAGCTCCAAAAGCCGCTGGCGCTTGCGGTGATCGGCGGGCTTGGGCTCTCAACGTTGGTGACGCTGCTGGCGGTGCCTTCGGCGTATGTGGCGCTCCATCGGAAAAATGAAGCTACTCCGCCGGAATGACCATCACCGGCACCTTCACCTGGTGGCGCAGGCGCTCCACCGAGGTGCCGTGGACGAGGTCGCCCACGCCGCGGTGGCCGTGGCTGCCCAGCACGATGAGGTCCGGCTTGTGCTGCCCGACGAGAGTGGCGAGCTCGTCCGCGGGCTCGCCGAAGCCGAGGTCGTAGCTAGCTTCCACTCCTAGCTGTTCGAGCTCCCGGGCGTAGAGCTCCAGGCGCTGCTGATCGCCGCGCGCTTCGCTGTCGCGCAGCTCGCCGCCCATGATGCGGGCACCGCTCGATTCCACGACGTGGAACAGCAGCAACTTGGCGCCACGGCCGCCCGCGCGGGCCAGGGTAACGGAGTAGGAGAGAACGGCCTTGTCGGCGCGCGAGAAGTCCACCGCTGCGGCGATCAGTCGCGGCGAGCGCGGTGGCTCGATCTCCGGCACCTCGCTCGGCCCGTGGACGCCCACCAGCGCCGGCACCGGCAGCCCCCGCCGCCGCTCCAAGGCGGGCACGACGATCACATATCCCAGGAGGGCGATCAGCCCCAGGGCCAGCGGCACTGCGGTCGCCCAAAGCATCCAGGCGTGGCCTCCCGCCCCCTGGATGCCGTCCACGAGGGCGTCGAAGACCAACTTGAGGTTGAGGGAAGCGATGACCACCGCCACCACCCAACCGGAGATTTCGAGCCACCGGCCCACGACGTACTGTCCCATCCAGCGGCGGTCTGAAACCACCTGAATCAGGGGGACGACGGCGAAGGTGAGCTGTAACGACAGAACCACCTGCGACAGCAACAGCAAGTTTCCCGTCGCCCGCTCGCCGAAGAACACGATGGTGATCACCGCCGGCACGATGGCGAGCGACCGGGTGAGGAGCCGCCGGATGATGGGCCGCAGGCGGATGTGGATGAATCCCTCCATCACCACTTGGCCGGCCAGCGTGCCCGTGATGGTCGAAGACTGACCGGCGGCGATGAGGGCGATAGCAAAGGCAATCGGCGCGATCTTCGCTCCCAGCAGCGGCTCGAGCAGGCGATAGGCATCCTGGATCTCGGCGATGTTGAACAGGCCGGCCTTGAAGAAGGCGGCCCCGGCCAGCACCAACAGGGCGGCGTTGACCAGCAGGGCGCCATTCAGGGCCACGAACGAATCGATGGTGTTGAAACGAATCCCCGCCCTAAGACCGGCCGGCGTGCGCGCGTTGCGCCGCGACTGCACCAGGGCCGAATGCAAATAGAGGTTGTGGGGCATCACCGTCGCGCCGAGGATGCCGATGGCAAGGAACAAAGCCCCCTCCCCGGGCAACTGGGGGACGAGGCCCGCCGCGAGCGATCCCCAAACCGGCTTGGAGAGGAAGACCTCAATCGCCAGACAGATGCCGATGGTGAACACCAGCGTGAGGATGAACGCCTCCATCAACCGCATGCCACGGTGGTGCAGGAGCAAGAGCACGAAGGTGTCGAGCGCCGTAATGAAAACGGCCACGAGCAAGGGCATGCCGAACAGGAGCTGAAGGCCGATGGCCGAGCCCAGCACCTCCGCCAGGTCGCAGGCCGCGATCGCCACCTCGGCCAGGATCCACAGCAGCCACGAGATCCGCCGGTCGAACATGGCGCGGCAGGCCTGGGCGAGATCCATACCGGTGACGATGCCGAGCCGGGCCGAGAGGCTCTGGAGGAGAATCGCCATGATG
>DATIOS010000223.1:0-19707 GCA_035472915.1 Thermoanaerobaculia bacterium | reverse complement strand
CACCGCGCCGGGCTGGAAGCGCGGGATGTCCAACCGGGAGATCAAGCTCTTGGGAATCGAGGCGGTATAGGTCGTGCCGTCGGCACGGGTGACCTCGGCCCGGATTCCAATCACGGGGTCTTCGTTCACGGTGATTCCCGTGTCCCAGATTTCAAGGATCCTGGCCCGCGCCGCCACCCCGGACTCCTGAATTCGCTTCGTCTCCGCCACACCGCTCATCCGGTCGATCACGGCGCAGCCGGTGAGGATCGACGCTAAAAAACCCGCGGTCACGCCAAGGTAGGCGAATCTTTTTGCGCTTGAAATCGTCATGCTGGTGCTTCTACTTGCGATAGGAAGGTCAGTAGTGATACCGGCAGGCAAGTATCCTGATTCGGGTTTCCGAGACCTCGTACACGAGTCGATGCTCGCGATCGATCCGGCGAGACCAGCAGCCTGCCAGGTCGTGTTTCAGTGGTTCGGGTTCTCCTGCGCCTTGAAAGGGATCCCGTTGGATCGCCTCAATCAACTTGACGATTTTGAGGGCCTTCTTGCGATCCTGCTCGATCCACCATCCGAGGTCTTCGAACGCGGTGGAGTCAAACTCCAAGCTTCTGGCGGACTTCATCGAAGGGGATTCCTTCCCGCCGCTCCCGGGCTTCGAGGAGCCTCTGCTTCATTGTCTCGCTCCGCAGCAAGTAGGCAGTCTCCCGTTCTGATGCGATCTCTCGCCAGAGATCGATCGGCACGATAACGCCCGTAGGAGTCCCCTCTTCGTCCGAAATGTACTGGATATCTAAGAGTGCCATGCCAGCCTCCACGTCTCTATGATACCGCGATACCCTCAGTTCCTAGCGAGGCTCCCCTGGGTTTAGTGGCACACGCTGCGCCAGGAACGCCCGCAGAATCGCCTGCTCCTTCGGCTCCTTGATGCGGGTGAACATCTTTTCCCCGAGGGTGTGGATGGTCTTCGGGCGGTCGAAGGGCATCTTCTGGTACATCGTGCCGCCCGTGAAGTGGCACGGCTGGCAGCGCTTCTCCAGGATGGGCCGGATCTGCGTCGCGAAGTCCACGGGCGGTGTCTTGGGCTGAGGAGCCGGACTGCTCGCCAGTAGGCAGAAGGCAAGGATCAGAATGACGGCGATGGGACTCGCGATTATCAGTTTCGCCTTCATGGCTTGATCTTACTCCTTACTACTCGTACCTCAGTGCTTCGATCGGGTCCTGCCGCGCGGCTTTCATGGCCGGCCAGAGGCCGGCGGCGAGGCCCACGGCGGTGGAGACTCCGAAACCGACGAGGACAGACCACAGGGGAGCCGCCGCCTGGAAGTCGAAGGCGACACGGGCGAGGAGTGCGGCGCTCAGGCCCGCGGCGATGCCGATCGCGCCACCCACTCCGGTCAGCGTCACCGCTTCGGCGAGGAACTGAACGGCGACGTCCCGTCTCGTCGCCCCAAGCGCCTTGCGCAGCCCGATCTCACGGGTCCGTTGGGTGACGTTGACCAGCATGATGTTCATCACCCCGACGCCGCCTACGACCAGGGCGATGCCGGCGATCAGGATCATCACCGCCGCGACGCCGCCGGTGATCTGCCGGAAGTTGCTCAGCATGCCGACGCTGGTGAAGGTCGCGAAATCGTTCGGCTGGTTGGGGCGCAGCTTGCGGCGGACGCGTAGGATCGCCGTCTCCTGATCGATCAGCGCGTCGTAGTCGTCGGGTCGCCGCGGCACCGTCGCGATATGGATGGTGTCGCGCCCGCCGTCGCGGATCTGGGGGTATTGATCGTCGAACGCGGAGAGCGGAAGGACCATCACGTTGTCGTTGCTGCCGCCCAGGAACGAACCCTTTTTCTCCAGCACGCCGATGACCTGTAAAGCCTGGCCGTCGAGGGTGAGCGAGCGGCCGATCGGGTCCTGGTGGGGGAAGAGGGTCTCGGCCACGTCGGTGCCGAGCACGGCCACCCGGGCAGCGTGGCGCACGTCGGCGTCGATGAGGAAGCGGCCGTCTCGAACGAAGCTGTTGTTGGCGAGCGCAAAGTCGGGTGTCGCCCCCACGACGGTCGGGTTGTTGGCGCTCTCGCGGCGCGACCGCACCTCGACGGGCCTGCCGTAGTAGCGCTCCGGGGAAACGGCCGCGGCGAACGTCGCCAGCCGCTTCAGCGCTGCCGCGTCCTCCAGCGTCAGGTCACGGCGGTTGCGCTGCTCCTCGGGCACGCCGCCGGGACCGCCGCCGAAGCGGGGCTCGTACTTCTGGAACTGCACGAGCTGGGTGCCGAAGCGTGAGAAGGCCTGGGTTACCGAACGGTCGAAACCGGCGACAAAAGAGACCATCATGATCACGGTGGCCACCCCGGCCACCACGCCGAGGAGGGTGAGGAACGTGCGCAGCTTCTGGGCCTGCATGGAGCCGAGCGCGAAGCGGACGTTCTCGACCCAGGAGAGGCGCAGGCGGGAGCGGGGGGACGCGCGCATCACTCGGCTCTCAGCGCGTCCACCGGCTGGAGCTTCGAGGCGTGGACCGCCGGCCAGTAGCCGGCGGCGACCCCCACAGCAACCGACAGTGCCAGGCCAAGCGTCGCGATCCCCGGCGTCAGGTGAGCGGGGAAATGCGCCACGCGGTCGACTGCCAGCGAGACCAGCGCCCCCAAAAGGACGCCGATCGTCCCGCCGAAGAACGACAGCAGTGCCGCCTCCAGCAGGAACTGCCGGCGGACGTCCCGCTGGCGCGCGCCCAGGGCCCGGCGTAGCCCGATCTCGGATGTCCGTTCGGCCACCGCGACCAGCATGATGTTCATGATCACGATTCCTCCCACCCCGAGCGAGACCGAGGCGATGAGGATGGTGAGCAGGAAAGCCGCGGCGGAAATCTGATGCCAGATGTCCTGGAGGCTCTCCGCGGTGACGATGCCGAAAGGGTCGGGAGCCCGGAAATCGGTGTGGCGGAGCGCTCGCAGCACCGCCCGCACCTCGTCGACCGCATCTTCCACTCCCTCGACACCGCCGCTGGCCTGGACCAGGAAATCGATCGAGGTGCGGTTGCCGAGCTCCTTGCGGTAGGTGTCGATCGGCACGTAGGCCACGTTGTCCCGGCTCTGGCCGAGCACGTTCCCCTGCTGGGCGAGCAGGCCGATTACCCGGTGAGGGATCCCCGTGATGAGGATCGTGCGGCCGATTGGGTCGAGATGCGGAAAGAGCTCCTCCTTGACGTCCCAGCCGATCACCGCGACCGCCTGGGCGGTCCGCGTCTCGCTGTCGAGGAAGAAGCGCCCCGCCGCGAGGTCGAGGCTCATCAGCGAGGCGTAGTTCGCGGTGGTGCCGTAGAGGGCGACGTCGGCCAGCCGGCGGTCGCGAAACTTGATCGCACCGCTCCCCTGGATCTGCGCCCCCACCCGGTCGGCCTTCTTCAGCTCGGCCCGCAATCGCGCGAAGTCATCCCAGGTGAGACTCGGTCGCTTCACCGCGTCAAGGAACTCGGCGCGGCTGCGGATGATGCCGAACTTGCTCACCACGAAGACGTCCGGCGCTAGGCGGAAGAGCTTGTCGCGGACGAAGAGGTTGAGCCCCGAGATCACCGAGATCACCCCCACCAGCGTTGCCACGCCGATGACGATGCCGAGCAGGGTCAGGAAGCTGCGCAGGGCATGGGTGCGGATCGCCCGCAGCGCTTCGCGGAGCAGCTCCGGCACGTCCATCAGCTGGCGGGACCCCGTCCCTCCCCTTTCTTCTTCGGCGCTTCCAGCTTCACCGTGTCCCCAGGATTGATCTCCCGCAGGGCCTTGAACGGACCGGTGATCACCGTCTCGCCCCCCAGCAGCCCCGCCGTCACCTCGATGGAAAGATCGCCAACGAGACCGGTCTTGATGGGCTGGAACCGCGCCTTGCCCCCCGCCATCAAGTAGACCCCCTCCTGCTCGCGGGAGGCATCGGAGAGCACGGGCTCTCCGGGCTTCCGCTCGATGTCGCGCACCACCAGGGCCTGAAGCGGCACCGCCAGCGCGTGGCTGCGGAAGCCGGTGAGGATGTCGGCGCGTGCCGAGAGGCCCGGCTTGATGCCCGGCGGCGGAGTCACCAGGCGAACCTTGACCTTGAACTTGATCGCCTCGGTCGCGGCGGCGGTGAGGGGGCTGCTGCCGACCTCCGTGACCGTGCCGCGGAAGGTCTGGTTGGGGTAGGCGTCGAGCCGCACCAGCGCCTCCTGGGCGAGCTTGACGTTGGGGATCGAAGTCTCGTCGACCTCGAGCTCGGCCTCCACCACCGACATGTCGGAGATCGTCAGCAACACCGTGCCCGGGCTGTTCTGGATGCCGATCACGGCCACCTCGCCCTCCTCCACGCGGCGGGCGGTGACGACGCCGTCCATCGGCGAGCGGATCGTCGTCTTGGCGAGGGTGTCGCGCGCGCCTTCGAGCGTGGCGCCGGCCTGCTCCACGCGCTGCTGGCTCGCCTGGACGGCGGCCTCGGCGGTGCGGACGGCGGTGCGCGTGCGCTCCATGTCGGCGGCGGGGATGATCCCCGCCTTGAAGTTCCCGTCCGCACGCCGGAAGTCGGCGCGGGCCTGCTCCAGCGCGCTGCGGGCCGATTCGAGATCCTGCCGCAGGGCTTGCATCGAGAACTCGTTGCTGCGCGCCATGGCCCGAGGGTTGACCTGGTCGATCTGGAGCAGGAACTGCCCCTTCTTCACCTCGTCTCCCTCGTCGACGGCGAGGTGGGTGATCTGGCCGGGAATGGTCGCGGAGATGTCGACCTTCTTTTGCGCCTGGATCTTGCCGTTGGCGCTGACCTTCGCTTGCAGGTCCTCGCGGCCCACCTTGGCGATCTGCACCTCCGTCGGCTGGGGACCGCGCTTGGAATATGCAAAACCGCCGAGCGCCGCAAGCAGCACGACGGCAATAAGAATCCAAAGAACCTTGCGTTTCACGAAAATCGCCTCCCCGAAATGTCTCATCGGATCTACACGAGGATCTCGCTCCCCATTGTACGCGTGAGGGTGGGGGAAGTTACGGCCGGACAGGGTCCGGCGGGGCGGCGCCGCAGCCTATAATCAAGCCATGTCTCCCCGCTCGTGGGTCGCGGCCGGACTTCTGGGAGCCTTTTGCGCGCTTGCCCTCCCTGCTGTTCACGAGGCTGGCGCAGCGCCTCGTCCCACGCTGCGAGCGGATCGGGTCCTCGTCGAAAAATCTGCCCGGCGTCTGATGCTGTTCTGGCAGGGGCGCGAAGTTAGGTCCTACCGGGTGGCTCTGGGCCACGCGCCAGTTGGCAGGAAGCAGTGCCAAGGGGACGACCGGACTCCGGAAGGGCTCTATCGCATCGATGCCAGGAACTCGGGATCGGCCTATCACCGGTCGCTCCACGTCTCCTACCCCAATGCCGGGGACGTGGCTAACTCGCGCCGCCTCGGATGCAAGCCCGGCGGCGACATCATGATCCACGGCATCAAGAACGGCTATGGCTGGATGGGATCGCTTCACGCGAAAACCGACTGGACTTTGGGCTGCATCGCTGTCACGGATCAGGAGATCGAGGAGATCTGGGTCGCGGTGCCGAACGGGACGCCGGTCGAGATCCGGCCCTGAGCCTGCGGCCGGCTTGTCACTTCGCCGGCACAATTTTACCGGTGACTTACGCCTCAGTTTCGTATAACATCGCGGGGCATGGAAATATCCGTCACCCGAAAGGAGGAACAAATGCCCGAAGAGAGCGCTCGCGGCCGATTCGTCTGGTACGACTTGATGACCCCTGATGGGGAGGGCGCCAAGCCCTTTTACACCGCCGTCATGGGCTGGGGAATCGAAGTTTGGGAGAACCCGGGAATGCAGTACACGATGTGGAAAGTGGGCGACCGCACCATCGGGGGCATCATGAACATGCCCGCCGAGGCCGTGGCGAGAAGCGCGAAGCCCCACTGGCTCGCCTACGTCGTCGTGCCGGAAGTTGACAAGACCACGGCCCGCGCCCAGGAGTTGGGAGCCAAGGTCATGGTGCTGCCGACCAGCATTCCTACGGTCGGCCGCTTCGCGGTCATCGCCGATCCTCAGGGCGCCCTCATCGCTCCTTACACGCCGGACAACATTGGACCGGAGCCCGAGGAGAAGCCGCCCGTGGGCGAGTTCTCGTGGCATGAGCTTGCCACCACCGATCCCGTGGCCGCCTTCGACTTCTACCATGAGATTTTCGGCTGGGAGAAGACCTCGGCGATGGACATGGGCGAGGCCGGCATCTACCAGATGTATGGGCGCCACGGCGCACCCCTGGGTGGCATCTATAAGAAAACCGCCGAATCCCCGGGTCCGCCAGCCTGGCTCCACTACGGCCGCGTGGCGGACGTCAACACCGCGGTCGAGACCGCACGCGAGAAGGGCGGGCAGGTGCTGAATGGCCCCATGGAAGTCCCCGGCGGCGACATGATCGCCGTGCTCCTGGATGCCCAGGGAGGGCCGTTCGCGGTGCACGAAGTGAAGTCAGCGTAGGTGCCTGCGCGACACGGCGCAACCAGGGACATCAGGGACTTCAGGGACGCCAGGGACATGAAGGAAGAGAAAGCTGCTGATTCCTGGTGTCTCTGAGGGCTTTGGTGTCCCTGGTTTCCCGAGCCTCCTTCGTTTGACACCCCCTGCCCGACTTTGTACAATCCGCGTCCCTGTGGGGCCGTAGCTCAGTTGGGAGAGCGCTTGAATGGCATTCAAGAGGTCGTCGGTTCGATCCCGATCGGCTCCACCATCTCCCTTCCTCAAAAATCTTCGCTATTGACCCGGTGGCACGATCAACACCGACTTGCCTGAGCCGGCGAGGATCTCGAAGCTGAAGTCGTGACGGCGGACCCTGCCGCCGGAGCGCGAGGCGGCGTGGCGGCCGAGGACGATGAGGTCATGCCCGCCCTCCTTCGCCTCGTCGAGAATGCCTTGAACCGCGGCGCGCGCGGGGCGCAGGACGGTGCGGCTGGTCACTTCCAGACCTCTCAGTGTGGCGAGGCCGGCGTCAAGATGCGCCTTCACCCAGGGCGCGGGTCCGCCGCCGTCGACCAGCACGTGAAGCAAGGTCACCTCGGCGCCGAGACGGCGGGCGAGCCAGCCGCCGACGCGGACGTCCGCCTTGCCGGGCTCGCCCACGGCCGTGCAGATGAGGATGCGGCTGAAGGAATCGGGCTCCCCCTGGACGGCCAGAAGTGGAGTGGACAAGGCGGACAATACGCCGGGGAGGATCTCTCCCTGGCCTTTTTCCGGCATGCTCAGGACCAGGAAATCATAGAGGCTCTGCACTTGCTCGGCGGCGATCTCGTCCACCGGATCGCCCTTCCGTACCACCGGCTCGGCGTCAGGCAGCCCATGGCTGGCCGCGCGCTCGGTCTGCGAAGCGCGAAGTGCCGCCACCCGATCCACCTTGTCCGTCACGCTCAGCAGGGAGACGCGAGCGTTGAGGGAGCCTTCAAAACCGCGCAAAAGTGAAAAGGGAGCCGGGCTGCCTTCGCCGGGAAAGTCGCAGGCAAGAAGCCGCGGCCGAGGCGGGGCCAAGATGTGCCAGCCCTTGAGGCTCACCCAGACCTCGAAGCCGCCCGGATCTTCTCCGGCTGGAATGACGGCGTCCATCAGCAGGCTTTCCTCGCCGTAGACGGCGGGCGATGCCTGGCGGGTCCCCGGAATGGCCGGCAGACGGACTCGCACCCGGCGCAGGGCCCCCAGGAAGCTCTGCTCCACGATCGTCCCGTGTCCCAGCAGATTTCCCTCCGGCGGCTCGTCGCCGGCAGCGCCGGCGGCGCCTGCAGACAGCGCCACCTGCTCGGGCCGCACCAGCACCCGCACCCGGGCGTCCTCCTCGTGCTCCACCTCGGGCGGAATGGGGAGGGAGAGCGATCCGAGCTTGGCGGCGCCGTTCTTGGCGCGGCCCACGAGCACGGTGCCGGCGCCCAGAAAGGTGGCGCCGAAGAGGGTGCGCGGATGGGCGTAGAGGGCTTCGGGCTCGCCCACTTCCAACAGCTCTCCCCGCTCCATGAGACCGACGCGGTCGGCCAGCTCGAAAGCCTCCTCCTGATCGTGGGTAACCAGGATGGCGGTGACGCGGAGCTGGCGCTGGATCTCCTTGAGGTTGCGCCGCAGCTGGCCGCGGATCTTCACGTCGAGCGCGCCGAACGGCTCGTCCAGCAGGAGGACCGACGGCTCGTGCACCAGCGCCCGGGCCAGGGCCACTCGCTGCTGCTGGCCGCCTGAGAGCTGGTGAGCGTAGCGATTGCCCAGTCCGCCGAGGCCCACCAGGTCGAGCAGCTGCTCGCGCCGTTCCTCCCGCTTGGACCTTGAAACTTTGCGGATCTTCAGCGGGAACTCGATGTTCTCGGCCACGCTCATA
The DNA here is from genome assembly GCA_035472915.1 of Thermoanaerobaculia bacterium. Classification (GTDB taxonomy): domain Bacteria; phylum Acidobacteriota; class Thermoanaerobaculia; order Multivoradales; family UBA5704; genus DATARR01. The sequence goes on along the minus strand of DATIOS010000223.1, from coordinate 11,391 downwards.
TGCCGGAAGATCGAGTAGTTCTGGAAGACGAAGCCGATCCCCCGCTCCTGGGGCTGGAGATCCGTCACGTCCCGGCCGTGGAGCCAGATCCGCCCCGAGTCCGGCGCCGAGAGCCCGGCGATGAGGCGCAGGATGGTGCTCTTGCCGCTGCCGCTCGCCCCCAGGAGGACGAAGAGCTCGGAGTCCTCGACTTCCAGCGAAGTGGTTTTCACCACCCGCAGGCTGTCGAAGCTCTTGGCGAGCTGATCGAGACGGATCGACACTACAACCTCTCCTTGCCCGAGTAGCGGAGCAGGAAGAAGAAGATGACGAAGGAGAGAGCCGCCAGCACCGCCGCCACGGCGTTGGCCTGGGCGACCTTGCCGGCTTCGAACTGGGCGAAGATATAGAGGGGTGCCGTCTGGGTGCGCAGCCGCAGGTTGCCCGACACCATCACGGTCGCGCCGAACTCCCCAAGCGAGTGAGCGAAGGTCAGCAGGGTGCCGCTGAACAGCCCTCCCTTGAGGGCCGGCAGGATGACGTAGCGGAAGGTCTGCCAGCGGCCCGCCCCCAGGGTGTAGGACGCCTCTTCGTAGGTCACCTCGAGCTCGTCGAGCAGCGGCTTGACCGACCCCAGCATGTAGGGGAAGGTGACGAAAAGATGGGCGAGAAGCACGCCCGCGGGAGTGAACATGGGCTGCAGGCCGAGCGGCTCCAGAAGCTTGCCGAAGAGGCCGATGGGCCCCCAGAGCAGGAGGAGGGAGGTGCCCACCACCACGGTGGGAATGGCGACCGGCAGGTTGATGGCGATGGCCAGCGGCCGCTCGCCGCGGAAGCGGTGCTTGGCGAGCACGTAGGCGGCCCAGGTGCCCAGCACGGCGTTGATCGCCGCCGTCAGGAAGGCGATCAGCAGGCTGAAGCGCAGGGCGAACTGGGCGTCCTCGGTGCGCAGCGCTTTGAGGAACTCTCCAGGACCGCCGCCGAACGCGAAGACGAAAACCGCCGCGATCGGCATGAGAATCAGCGGCAGCAGCACGAGGACGAGCATCCCCACCGGGAGCCCCGCGCCGTGGCGCCGGCCGATCATTTGCCGATCTCCTTCATCACCCGGTCCTTCCAGATTCCGTCCACGATCTCCTTCTTCACCCGGTCCCAGCCGCCGAAATTGGCGACCCGGAATGGGTCCTGAATCCTGCCGAAAGCTGGGTTGTCCGCGTTCAGCCTCTCGTCGACGCTGCGAAAACCGCGCCGCACGAACAGTCGTTGCGCCGGCTCGCTCCACAGGAACTGGACGAGGGCGCGGATCAACGGCCGGTCGGGGGCGGGGATCTTCTTGTCGATCACCACCAGCGTGTGCTCCGACAGCACCGTGCTGGGAGGATAGACGATCTCCCCCGGCAACTTGCCCTTGGCGGCGTCGCCCAGCACGTCCTGCTCGTAGGTGACGAGGACGTCGCCGAAGCCGTTTTCGAACTGGGTGCGGGCGGCGCGGGCCGAGGCGGCTTGCGCGACGACGTGGCGCCAGACGCCGCGCAGGGCCTCGAAGCCGGCTTCCTTTTCCCGCCCGGGGTGCCGGCGAGCGGCGGCGCCATACTCGGCGAGCAGCGCCCAGTTGGCGCCGCCCGAGGTCATGGGGTCGGGGTGGACCACCCGCACTCCCGGCCGTGCCAGGTCGGAGAAGTCGTGAATGTTCTTGGGATTCCCCCGGCGCACCACGAGCACGAACGGAGTGCGATTGACCACGCCGCCGTGCGGGAGGCGGCGCCACGAGCCGGGGGCGATCACGCCGGCGGCGGCGAGCCGCTCGGCGTCGAGCTCCAGGGAAAGCAGGGCAAGCTGCGCCGGCACGCCGAGGGCGATCTGGTTGGTTACCGTCCCCGAGCCGGCGAAGGAGGTGATGAACTCCACCGGCTCTCCTGTGGTCTGCCGCCAGCGGCGGGCAAACTCGGGCAGCACGTCGTCGTTGAGGGCTTCGCCGAGGATGCTGAAGCCGTAAAAGACCACGGTGCGCGGGCGGGCCGCCCGCCCCGGCAGGGGGAGCCAGGGCCACAGGGCGTAGAGCAGCAGCGCCAACCCGGCGGCGGCCAGGAGGCCCCCTTCGAGGCGGGATCGGGAGGTGGATGGCGCCGGCGGCATGGCCCGCAAGACTATCCCCAAGATGGCCCGGAGGCCCGTTCCTTGAAACCTTTGCTCCGCTTTGGCTACACTCCCCGGGGATCGAGGGCCAAATAAGCTAGAATCCTGGGTTCCATCCGTGAGGTTCGGGAGACTGCCGTGCAGCCAAGGAAAATACTCGTCGTCGACGATTCGAAGCTGATGCACAAGATGTACGAGGTGATGCTGCGCCATTACGCTCTCGTTTTCGCCTCTGACGGGCGTCAGGCACTCGACCGCCTGCGCGACCACGAGGACATCGACCTCGTGTTGCTCGACGTCAACATGCCGAACATGAACGGCCTCGAGTTCCTGGCCGAGCTCCACTCGGACGGCTCGCGGGCCAATCTTACCGTCGTCATCATCAGCACCGAGGGGCGCGAGGAGGATACGGCGCGGGGTATGGAGGCCGGAGCCACCGCCTACATCAAGAAGCCGTTCCACAGCGAGGAGATCCTCGACCTGATCGCGCGGCTGGAGACGAAGGATTCCAACGCTTGAGCGAACGCAGCACCACGGGGACTCCCTCGACGAGCAAATCGCGCCCGGAAACGCCGGCCGTTGGGCATGACCTCGTCGCCGAGCTGCGCTCCACCCTGGCGCGGGCCGGCGAGCTCATCCGCGTCGTCGAGTCGAACCTCGACGAGACCTCGGAGGGCATCGAGAGCGTCTTGAAGGACGAGCGGGTGGGCGAGCTGGAGCGCCGCCTCGCCACGGCGGAGTCGGACGTCAAGGAGCTCGCCTCCCGTCTGGTGGACTCGGAGCACCAGGGCGGCCGGCTGATGAATCTGTACGTCGCTACCTACCAGCTCCACGCCACCCTCGACCCCGCGGAGGTGCAGGCCACCATCGCCGAGATCGCCATCAACCTGCTGGGTGCCGAGCAGTTCGTGCTGCTGCTGCGCCGCGACGAGGGGGACGGTTGCGAGATCGCGCTGATCGAGGGGCAGTCCGAGGGCGTCAAGTCGTTCTACGACGGCCAGGACTACACCGGCGGCGACCCGATGGTGGACGCCACCCTGAAGGACGGAGTGCTGCGGCTGGGTCCCACGGCGGAATCGCAAGCGCTGGCGGCGGTGCCGCTACGGGTGCAGAACGACATCGTCGGCGCCCTCGTGCTGCTCAAGCTGCTGGATCACAAGCCGATTCTGCGGGCCGAGGACCGCGACCTGCTCGACCTGCTGTCCGCCCATGCCGCCTCGGCGCTCTTCGCTGCCCGGCTGTTCGCCACCAAGGATCGCAAGTTGCGCACGCTGGAGAGCCTGGTCAAGCTGGCGCGCGGGGAGTAGTTTCCCGCACTCGAAAACCGTCGACTGTCAACCCATGGGTATCTCCGGCAGCCTCAAAGACGTCTCCGTCGCCGACGTGATGCAGTTCATTCACCTCGGCCGGCGGACCGGCACGCTCCTGCTCTCGCGGGCCAGCGAGCGGGCGATGATCGGCTTCCATGGCGGCCGGCTGGTTTCGGCGCAGGCGCCGCGCACCCCCAAGCTGGGTGACCTGCTGGTTTCCACGGGGATGATCGACCGCGGCATCCTGGACGCCGCCATCCTCTCCCAGAACGAGGCGCTCGAGCACCGGTCGCTGGGCCAGATCCTGATGTCCTCCGGCTCCATCGACGCGCAGGGGCTGCGCCAGGTGATCGCGACGCAGATCGAGCAGGCGGTCTCGGAGGTGATGGTCTGGGAGACCGGGACGTTCGAGTTCGCCATCGACGACCTGCGGCCCATCGACGACATTGCCCTCTATCCGAGCGACGTCCTGCCGGACGCGGACATCAACACCCAGATGGTGCTGCTCGAAGCGGCGCGGATCTTCGACGAGCGGAACCGCGACGACTCCCGCGCCGACGCCGAGGCCCGCCACGCCGCGGCCGACGGCTACCCGGCCGGGGATTCGACCCATCCCGCCCTGCTCGTGCCCGGGCTCCCGGCGAGCCTGGCCCTGGTGGCGGAGCCCGGAATCGAGCTCGACGAGCTCGGCGAGCCGAAACACGCCGCCGAGCTGCTGCGCCTGCACGTCGTCTCCACCGACGCGGAGTTCGCCGAAGGGCTCGCCGACGCTCTCCAGAACGAGGTGGCGGGGGTGGAGCTGGTGCTGCTGGGCCAGGCGGGCGTTGTCTCGCGCGGCGAGCCGCAACCGATCGTGCTCGTCGATCTGCGGCAAGGCGGCGTCACCCTCGACGAGGCGGCGGCGTTGCGGCGGGCCCGACCGCGGGCTTCGTTCATCGCCCTGGTCGAGCCAGGCAGCTCCTTCACCCGGGTTTACGAAACGGGGATGCTGGCCGCCCTGCCGGCCGAGGTCGAGGCGGTGTCGGCCTGCGTCGAGAACGTCATCGAGAGCCGGCGCGACCTGGTGCGCGGCGCGCCGCCGCTGGAGTCGCAGTCGGGAGTGGCCCGCCTGCGCCGGGTTTTCGGCGACCTGCGCTCGGGGTTGATTTCGGCCACCGTGGCGCTGAACCTCATGCACATCATCTCGGAGTCGGTGGAGCGCGCCGTCCTCTTCCTGGTCAAGCGCGACCACCTGGTGGCCCTGGGAGCCTTCGGCAGCGACTCCAGCGGCCGGCCGCTGGCCGAGGTGACCCGCGGCCTGAAGGTTGACCTGGAGATCGACAGCGCCCTCTCGCGCAGCCTCGACACCAGCGAGGTGCAGAGCCTCACCTTCGAGGAGGCCGACCTGCCCGAGCCCTTCCGCACCATGGTCGGGCCGCCGAAGAGCAACCAGGTGGTAATCTTCCCCGTGCTCGGCGCCCAAAGGGTGATCTCCGTGATCTACACCGACAACGGCGACAGCGAGAAGCCCATCGAGGACATCGATATCCTGGAGCTGGCCACCGCCCAGGTGGGCATGGCCTTCGAGAACGAGCTGCTGCGGCGGCAGATCTCGCAGGGCAAGTGATCTACCGCGGCGGCAACGCCTTGTAGCCCGCCGGCGGCTCATACGTTCCAGCCGGCGCGTCCTTCGTCTCCACGGTAACCAGCTCCTCGCGGGTCTTGAAGCGGCTGCCGCCCATGGCGACGTCGGCTTCCTGAAGGACGGGGAAGCCCTCGATCTGCTGCATCTGGCGGGCCCACTCCGCCGAGCCCGGCTGCAGGGCGGCGAGGACGGCGGCAAGCTTGCCGTAGGCTTGGTGGGAGGCGACGTCCTTGCTGGCCCAAATGGTGGTGTCGAGGTGCACGCCGTCCGGGCTCGAAATGTCGACTTTGTACCTGCGTGCGTTCCATTCGCCGACTTTTTTCTTCTCTTCGGTGGCGGTGATCTGCACCTTGATCGCCGCTTCCGCGGGGGGAGCGAGCTTCTGCACGTCGGGCGCCGCGATCTCGACGTACGTCTTGTCCCCATGATTGAGCAGGTAGACCTTGCCGCGGTCGAGACGGACGATGGAGGAGGTTTCTCCCTCGTCGCGCCGGAGCTTGTCGGCGGCCACCCAGATGTGGATCTGGCCGTTCGTGGGCTGATCCATCTTCAGGCCCTCGACGCTGCTGCGCACGGTCAGCAGGGTGTCGGCGGCGGCCGGCGCCGCGAGCAGCAGGAGGAGAAGGGGGGCGGCGGCACGGCTGGGCATACGGCGGTCCTCGGAGGTTCGGCAATGAAACGTCGGCGATCGGCGCGGTGTAGCTTAGCTGTCGCTTCTCGCCGTTGACAAGGCGGCCTTCCGGCGGACGTAGAGGAGCTTCTCGACGAGCGCCACAACCTCCCCCTGCTCGTCGACGACCTCCACGGTGAAAACGGGCTCGACCTTCCCGCCAGCGTCCGCGCCGGCGCGGATCTCGTCAATCCGCTCCTGGGGGATGTGAAACACAGCCTTCACGGTGCCTCGCCCAGGGCGCCGGAAGTGGATGGTGGCCGCCTTGTCCCACACCACGTACTCGCGCCCGAGCGCCTCGATCAGGATGAGCATGAAGAACGGATCGCACATCGCGTAGAGCGAGCCGCCGAAGGCGGTTCCGACGTAGTTGCGGTTCCAGAAGCGGATCTTCATCCGCACCTCGAACGTGCGCAAGTCGGCGGAAGGCCGCACCCGGATGCCGGCGCCCAGGTAGGGCGGATACAGACTCACCAGACGGACTTTCCAACGGCTCGACGGCATGGTCTCTCTCCTCAGACTTTGCTCCGGACGACTCAAACCTCGGTGCAGGTAGCTCAGACCTCGGTGCGGGTGACCGAGACCTCGGTCTGAAGGACTCAGACCTTGGTCTGGACAGTCTGGACCTCGATCCAAATGACTCGGACCTTGGTCTGAACGACCCAGACCTTGGTGCGGAGGGTCGAGACCTTGGTCTGAACGGTCCAGACCTCGCTCAAGAGGGTCTAGATCTTGGTCCAGATGGTCCAGACGTTGCTCCGGATGACCCAGACCCTGGTCCAGAGGGTCCATGCCTCGGTTTCCGCAACTCGCTCTCCTGCCGCTGCTTGCGCCGCGCTCGTATTCGTCGTGAGTCACGGCGCGGGGGATTGCAGCACAAGGGGAAGGGGGGCGCAAGGCGGGGGATGGCGGCGATTCATCGCCGGGCGCAGGGTAGGTGGAGAACAGCGAACCGATCGCAGGCCCATACCACGAGCCCGGAGGGCGGCAGACCCGTAGCCCAGGACGCGAGTCCTGGGAAAACGCGATTCGTTTGATTTCAAGCTTCGCCCTGCCAAGGGCGCCCTTGGCAGGGCGGGATTTGGTTTTATATTGCGCGGTTTTCCCCAGCGCTTGCGCACTGGGCTATGGGTCTGCCGCCCTCCGGGCTCGCGGCGTGGGTCTGCGGTCGGTCTGCTGTTCGCCACCTCCGCCCGGGCATAAATGCCGGGGCTATTAGCAGCGCCCCCTGAAGGGGACTTCAAGCTGGATTCATCCAGCGCCGTTCGTAGCCCCGGCATTTATGCCCGGGCGGAGGTGGCGTAGCGTCGACCCCCTCCCTCTTCTCCCGGCGGCCCGGGGGGGAGGCTGGGAGAAGAGGGTCGGGGTGATGAGGGTCTTCGCCAGCGCGGAGAACGTCACGGTGTTCCGAAGCCTTCGGATCGGCGAGGCTCATGCAGCCCCCGCATCCGCCCGATCCACCTCCGCCAGATACGCCTCCTCCAAATTGGGCTCCACGATATCCCCCGCCGGCTCCTCTCCCGATCTGGCGATGGCGCGGACCTGAATTCCTTCGAGGACCCGTACCCTCGAGGTCGTGCGGTAGCGCTGGCCGAAGGCGAGGAGGTCGGCGTCCGCGACGAGGGCCCGGAAGACCCGGCCGTGGGCTCGGGCCACCAGATCCTCTGGAGTGCCGTCGAAGCGCAGGCGGCCTCTATGAAGGAGGAGGATGCGGCGGGCGGCGGCTTCGACGTCGCTGGCGATGTGGGTGGAGAAGACGACGATGCGCTCGCCGGCCTGCTCCAGGAGGATCTGGCGGAAGCGGCTGCGCGACTCGACGTCGAGGCCGGTCGTGGGCTCGTCCACGACGAGGATCGGCGGCGCTCCCAGGAGGGCGCGAGCGATTCCCACTCTTTGGCGCATGCCTCCCGAGAAGTCGCGCACTTTGCGACCCGCGTGCTCGGTGAGGCCCACGGCTTCGAGGAGCTGTTCGATCTCTGCCCGCCGTGCTTTAGGATCGTTCATCCCCCGCTCGATGGCCCAGTGATCGAGAAACTGCTCGGCGGTGAATCCCGGGTAGGCATTGAACTCCTGGGGGAGGAAGCCGATCCGCCGCCGGTAGGCCGCCAGATTCACTGACGTGATGGGGACGCCCCGGTAGCTCACCGAGCCACGGGTGGGCTCCAAGAGACCGGTGAGGATGCGAAGCAGCGTCGTCTTTCCCGCTCCGTTCGGTCCCAGCAGGCCGACGATGCCTGGAGTCAGGGTGAAGTCTACGGCCGCCAAAGCCCGGAACTTCCCGCCGTAAATCTTCGTCAGGCTCCGCACTTCCAACACCGGGTCGCCCGGCTCGCTCCAGGCGGGCGGATGGCGCCGCCGCTTCTCTTCCTCCGGATCGCGCTGGCGCCAGCGGGTACCGGCGAGGAGGAGGGCCGGCACCAGCAGCGCCGAGCTGGCCAGGGCCGTGCCCGCCGCCACCGCCGCCGCGCGCAGGGGCACGGACCACGGGTGGGACGCGGGCTCCGCTCCCAGGGTGGCCGCCGCCAGGACGAGCAGCACGGTTGGAGCTCCGAAGACGAGCCAGGGGACCTGCCGGCGCAGGTCGCGATAAAGCTGGCCGCCGCGGTCCGCAGCGGCGGCGGCCACCTCGGCGACGGCGGGGAGGGCCAGGGCGAGGCCCGCGGCGAGGGTGAAGACCGTCAGCTCGTCCAGCCGGCTGATGCCTGCCGCGACCAGGGGCAGCGCCGCGACCAATCCCAGTCCCAAGGGCACCAGGGCCGTGATCCCGCGCAGCAGCGAGCCCAGCCGGCAGGCGGCCACGGCGAAAAGGAGGAGGGGGACGGAGCAGGCGAGGGCGATCATGCGCAGGCGGTCCCGGCGCCAGAGATCGGCGCCGAGATCGGGGCGTTCGAGGTCGCAGCCGGGAGGGAGGGGAAGCTGCCCCAGGCTGCGATCGAGGTCCTTTCTCCTGGTTTTGCGGACTTCCTCGCTGGAGAGCAGGAGCTGGATGTCCACCGGCACTACGAAGCGGCCGGACTGCCGCTTCACCCGCGGATAGAGAAACTCCTCGGACGGAGCGAGCAGGGCGGCGGGCAGCACCACCCGGCCGTCCAGTGGCATGGGCGTGCCGAGGAGGGTCGCGAGCTGCGGCACGGCGCGGTCGGCGTCCACGGGCATGCCAGCGGGGACCACGGTGAGAGTGCGTTCGGGTCCGCCGGGAAGGGCGGGCGGCAGGTTGACGGCGGGAGGCGGCGCGCTCTGCCGCCGCAGCCGGCCGGCGAGCGCCGCGGCCTCGGCGACGGTAGTGCCGGCGCGGGGCCGCAGGACGAGCTGGACCGCCGGCTCGCCCCAGCCCGTGACCCAGAAGCGCCGCACTTTGAGGCTTTCCAGGCGTTCCATCAGACGGTCATACCCGCCCCGCACAGCGGCGAGGTTGGCGCCGCGCAGCACGATCCGGTAGGCCGTGGCGTGCTCGTCGGTTTCCGCCTTGTCCTCGAGATCGGCGAGAAAACCGGCCCCGCCCACAGATGTCGCCGACCGGGCGCCCTGGGCGATCTCCAGGGCACCCCCGCCGCCCATCTCGTAGCGGAGCCGGGTGGTGAGGAACGCTCGGTGATCGAGATCTCGGGCGTTGGACTTGAGCTCGGCCACGACGCGGGCGATTCCGGGCGTCGAGTAGCTCCAGAAGCGCTCCACCTCGGGAGCCTTGGCCAGGAGCGCCTCGGCTTTCTCCATGCGATGGATCGTCTCGTCCAGGGTGGTGCCCGGCGGCAGGCGCAGGAGGAGCGAGAGGTTCGCCTGGTCCGGCCGCAGGCTCCCAGGCCGCGGCGCCAGCGCGGCGCCGAACAGGGTGAAGGAAAGGAGGGACGCCGTGGCCGCGGCGAGGAGGACCGTGCCGGGATCGCGGAGGGCGGCGCGGATGAGGGAGGATGCGCGGCCGAGAAAGCCGGGTCCGTTCCTCTTGGCTGTACCGCCGAAATTACCTGGGTCGGTCCCATTGTAGAGACGCCCCGCGGGGAACCCCGTGGGGCGTCTCCGCGGCGGCGATGAATCCCCAGGATCGATGATGTCGCCCCGGGGGAATGTAATCGTGGATCGGCCCGTCGTCCCCGCATCGGAGACGCCCCACGGGGTTCCCCGTTGGGCGTCTCTACATTGGCTGGATAGGTCCATCTTGGTGCGGGGCAGGATCGCCAGCGCACCGACCCCCGCCGATACCGCCAGCAGCAAGGCCTTCGCGGGCTCGGCGAGGAGGGGACCCAACTCGGCGCTCGCCAGGGCCACCGCGACGGGCACGGTCGCCGCGGCGGCGATGGTTGTGATTCCCCAGGCCCAGAAGCCGTTCCGATGCGTCAGGCGCAGGGCGGCTAGGGGGAGGAGGCTGGCGGCGGCGATGGCGAGGGCTGCCAAGGTGGTGACGTCGAGCGGCACTCCGGCCAGCAGGAAAGCGTTGGCGGCCGAGGCTACGACGACTGGGACGGCGAGGCCTAGGGCGAGGGCTCCCCAAGTTCCAGCTTTCCAGGCCCCTACGGCTGCTGCGAGGAGTACGGCCAGGAGCCCCGCCAGGGCGAGACGCAGGATGAGATCGCGCAACGGATCGGCGTCGCTCCAGCCGATTTCGCCGTGCACGCCGCCCGGCAGCGACCCGAGCCGCCGGCGCAGGGCCCGATCGACAGTCAATGGACCCGCGTCGTGCGTCCGGTAGACGTAAAGGGCCCGGGCCGGCCGGCCGCGGAGGCGCACCTCGTTGCGGGGCGGCTTGCGCCCGGCGTGAATCGTGGCGACCGAGGCAAGGGGGACGGCGGCGCTTTCGATGGGAATTGCCAGGGTAGCCAGCTCGGGGTGGGCTACGGCCACCATGGGCTGCCGGCGACTTCGATGATTCCCTGCGACTTGGCTCCAGCCCAGGGAAGGCACCCGCAGCCAGCGCCTGGCCTCGTCTATAACGGTGCCGGCCAGCCCCCAGGAATCGACCGCGCCGCCGGCCAGCTCGATCCGCACCTCTTCATCCCGCACGCCGATGAGCTCCACGGTGCGCACGCCCGGCACGGCGCGCAGCACCTCGGCCGCGGCTCGGGCGTCCGCGTCCTCCCGGGCTCCAGCCAGCCAGACGAGGGCCAGGAAGTCGCCGTTCTGCTCCGTCGCCGGCTCAACCCACAGGGAGGAGCCCTCGGACGCCGCCGTCAACTGGCTTCGCAGCCGCACCAATTCCGAGTCGAGCCGCGCCGCCTTGCGCTCGGGATCGGTTCCCGGAGCGAAGCGCACGGTCAGCTCGGCGCCGTCCGTCCGCACCTCGCCAGCCATGCCCCGCACCTCGCCCAGGGAGCGGACGGCGCTCTCGATGGGCTCGACCCAATCGCGGGCCACCTCGCCCGGATCCCGCTCCTCGCCCAGCTGCAAGCCCACCGTCAGCTCCGGGAAGCTCTGCCGCGGCAGGTAGTCCAGAGGCAGTCGCGCCAGCGCCACGCCCCCCAGCACCAGCAGAGCCAAAGTGACAATGAGTCGTCCCATCGGCCGGTCCGTTCCTGCCGTCCCTCCGGTCTCTGCCGTCTCTTTCGTCCCTTTTCTCATCGCCGATGCGCCACCCTATAAAGCACCGGCACCAGCAGCAGCGAAGCGAAGACCGCCGTCGTCATGCCGCCGATCACGGCGAGCGCCAGGGCCCGGCGCAGCTCGACCCCAACGCCACCGAG
>DATIOS010000222.1:0-4354 GCA_035472915.1 Thermoanaerobaculia bacterium | reverse complement strand
GCTGGACCGATGCTGCGCGCCGGGTTGAGGCTGGCGCCGGTGAGCGGGCCCCCCATCAGGATGCAGAAAGTCAGCGTGAGGCCGATGGCCGCTCCCGCGAGATTGCCGGCTTTGCCGCTGACGGCGCAATTCAGCACCGCGTTGGCGAGGAAGAAAGTCAGGATCGCTTCGAGCACCACGCCGATGGCGGGCGTGACGTTGATGGTCACGTCCTTCACCTGGAGGCCGTGGGCCAAGGCGGTGACGCCAAGGCCGGTCCCCGTGCCGCCGAGTACCCAGGAGAGCGCAAGAGCGGCGACGATGCCGCCGGCGATCTGGAAGACGATGTAGGACAGGGCTCGGCCGGCGTCCATTTTTCCCGCCGTCCAGACGCCCAAGGTGACCGCTGGGTTGACGTGCGTGCCGGAAATGTGGCCGTAGGCGTAGGCGAAACCGAGGATCACCAGGCCGTGGGCGAAGGCCACTCCCACCAGGCCGCCGATACCCAGTGCGCCGGCGCCGGCGCCGATGAAGATCAGTGCGAACGTGCCGATGAACTCGGCGACCAACGACGTCGATAGCTTGGGGTTCATACAAGCCCTCCTTCAAAGGATAGGTGGCCGAATTGGCGGCGCCAAGTCTAGCGCAGCGGATTCTATACAATCGCCGTCATGGCACTGTTCCGGCGGAAATTCCGCCTCACCGCCTGCGCCACCACCGGTGGCTGAGCGGCCAAGATAGGTCCGGGGGACCTTTCAACGATGATCGCTCCGCTCGTCCGGCTCGCCGGAGGGGATCAGAGGATCCTCGTCGGTCCGGAAACGGCGGACGACGCTGGAGTCTTCCTGCTCGACGGCCACGCCCTGGTCGCCACGGCCGACTTCATCACTCCGGTGTGCGACGATCCGCGCCGCTTCGGCCGGGTGGCCGCGGCCAACTCGCTGTCCGACGTCTACGCCATGGGCGGCCAGCCTCTCTTCGCCCTCAACCTCTGTTGTTTTCCGGAGCTTGAGGGCGACGGTGCAGCCGCCCTGAGCGCCGTCCTCCAAGGGGGCGCCGAAGCCCTGGGCCAGGCCGGCGCGGCGCTGCTCGGCGGTCATTCGGTGCGGGACGAGGAGCTCAAGTATGGCCTCTCGGTCGTCGGCCTGGCGGATCCTGAGCGTCTGCTCACCAACGCCGGCGCCCGGCCCGGGGATCGTCTGATCCTCACCAAGCCGCTGGGCACGGGCGTGCTGGTCAACGCCTTCAAAGTGGACAAGATCGACGAGGCGGGGCTGGAGCCGGCGCTGCAAGAGATGGAGCGGCTGAACGACGTGGCCAGCCGGCTGGCCCTGGAGCATGACGTGCGGGGTGCCACGGACGTCACCGGCTTCGCCCTGGCCGGCCACGCGATGGGCATGGCGAAAGCCTCGGGCGTGGCGATCCGTCTGGTCTTCGAGCGGCTGCCCGTGCACGACAACTTCTATCGGCTGGCCAAGGCGGGGGTCACCACCGGCTGCACGATGGCCAACGAGGACAACGTCAGCGGGATTCTCGAGGATCGCGCCGGCCTGGACCGGCTGCAGCGGGAGCTGCTCTTCGATCCCCAGACCTCGGGGGGACTGCTGCTCGCGACCCCACCCGAGAGCGCCCCGGCTCTCCTCGCCGCTCTCCTCGCCAGCGGCCACCGCGCCGCCGAGATCGGCGAGGTGCTGCCCGGCCCGCCGCGGATCGAAGTCGTGTAGTTTTTCCCTGGGAGCGCTGGCGTCCCGCCGGCCACTTACTCCGCTTTTCTTCCTCAGCTCCCGAGTTGCCGCTTCAATTCTTCGAGATCCGCGGCCAGCCTCTCCACGATCTCCTCCAGGCGCTCCACCCGGGACGACAGGGCCGGGCGGGCTGAGAGGCCGAGGGTCTCCGGGGGCTCGGCGATCTCCTTCGGCTCAGGCTCGGGAGCCAGCTCTCCCACCAGGTGGATCCAGCGGATCTCCTTCTGGCCGGGGCGGCGCGGCAAGTCGCGCACCAGGGGCTCGTCGATGCCGGCGAGCCGGCGCAAAGCCTCGTCCACCTCTTCCAATGTTGCGAAGGCATGCATCCGCTCGCTGCGGGTGCGCAGCTCCCCCGGCGTCTGGGCGCCGCGCAACAGCAGCAAAGTCATCAGGGCCTTGCCCGCCCGGTCGAGCCCCCAGCGGCGGACGACGCTCTGCTGCCAGCGCTCGGCGCGGGCGCCTTCGGTGCGCCACACCAGGACGTCCTGGCGCAGGCGGTCGAGGGCGTTGACCACCTGGTCCTCGGTGAGCACCATCACCGGCTCGCGGTTCGTCTTCTGATTGCAGGCCAGGATGATGGCGTTGACGGACATGGGAATGGTCTCAGGGTTCGTCTGCTCCTTCTCGAGCAGCGAGCCGAGGACCCGAATCTCCACCGGATCGAGCTGCCTTGGAATACGTGTCGACATGGAGTCGATCTTACCGAATCTTTCCTGAGGCGCCCTCTTGATTTTTATCCTGAGAGGTGCCATAGTCCACCGAAATTAAGAGACAGCGCAGAATACGGTTGGAATTGGCTTCAAGAGACATCCCCCCGCCCGGACCCCTCCACGCAGCATCCAGCTAAACGCATGAATTCCTTAGTTGTACGAAATATGAGGATCACCAGGCAGCGAGGGAGGCGAGAGAGAGCCTAGGAGATTCGGGAGTGTCGAACCCAAGCGCGCCAGGTTTTGCGCAGCTCCTTGCAGTCGCCGCGCGCCGGCTTCGACGCCCCTTATGATTTTGCCCCTTCGGGGGTGTGGAGGAGGCCGCCTCGACGCGGCGAACAACAAACCTGTTTCTTTGTTGCAAGGAGCAAGAGCATGGCTGAACAAGGTACGGTGAAGTGGTTCAATGATGCCAAGGGGTACGGATTCATCGTGCGGGAAAGGGGCGCGGACGTCTTCGTCCACCATGCCTCCATCATCGCCGAAGGTTTCCGCACCCTGAGCGAGGGGGACCGGGTCTCTTTCGACGTGGTGGAGGGGCCGAAGGGTTTGCAGGCGAAGAACGTCGTCAAGATCTCCTGAGCTGCTTTTACCTGCTTTCGATAATCGCGCCCCGCCGGGACCTTCGGTGGGGCGTCGTTGTTTAGAGGTCGCCGGCTCACCCTCGTGGTCTACTATGGAGGACCATGCGCAAAGCCATCGCGGCCTTCTCCTTTCTGGGATTGTTCCTCGCTTTCTATCCCCAGGCCGGAGCCAGCGCAAGCGCACAGGGCCATGGCGGCCCCGTGGTGCCGGTCCTGCTCGGATTGGTGATCATTCTCGGCGCGGCCAAGCTGGGCGGCGAGCTCTTCGAGCGCTTGGGCCAGCCGGCGGTGCTGGGCGAGCTCCTCTTCGGAATCGTTTTGGGCAACCTGTCGCTGGTGGGCTACGGCGGCTTCAGCTTCCTGGCGACCGACCCGGGATTGGAGATCCTGGCCCAGCTCGGCGTCATCCTGCTGCTGTTCCAGGTCGGCCTTGAATCGAACGTTCAAGAGATGATGTCGGTGGGCTGGTCGAGCCTCCTCGTAGCGGTGCTGGGAGTGATCGCGCCCTTCCTTCTCGGCTGGGGGGTTTCGGCCTGGTTGCTGCCGAACGAAGAGACCCTGGCCCATCTTTTCATCGGCGCCACTCTCTGCGCCACCAGTGTCGGCATCACCGCCCGCGTCCTCAAGGACCTCGGTAAATCCTCCCTGCGGGAGTCGAAGATCATCCTGGGAGCCGCGGTGATCGACGACGTCCTCGGGCTCGTCGTGTTGTCCGTGGTGGCGGGGACGATCACCGCCGCGAACACGGGCGGCAGCCTCCATGCCATGGACGCGCTGGGGATCGTCGGCAAGGCCGTCGCCTTCCTGGCGGGAGCGCTGCTGATCGGCGGTTGGCTCTCCCGCCACGCTTTCCGGCTGGCGAGCAACCTCCGCATCCAGGGGCTGCTTCTCGCTCTGTCGCTCGGCGCCTGCTTTCTCCTCGCCTATCTGGCCGACCGCATCGGCCTCGCCACCATCGTCGGCGCCTTCGCCGCCGGCCTCATCCTCGACGGCGTCGTGTACCAGGATCTCGGCGAGCGCGTCCGCGCATGAACGCGAGCGGCGCGATCTCGATGGCGCCGCGCTCGAAGAGCCGGTTCACCTTGTCGTAGCCCATGAGGTCGTAGAGCGCGTCATAGAGCGGGCGCAGGTACGGGTCCACCTTCTGCGCGAGGTCGCCCGGGAGGAACCCCAGCTTCTCGCCGGCTTCCACGGCGGGGCGCGTGAGGATGATGCGCTTCACGCTGTCGCGCTCGAATGCGTCCACGGCCGCGGCAACGGCCAGGAACGTCTTGCCGGTACCGGCCGGCCCGACGCCGAACGTCACGGTCGAGCGCCGGATCGCGTCCACGTAGCG
>DATIOS010000221.1:0-4672 GCA_035472915.1 Thermoanaerobaculia bacterium | reverse complement strand
GGTGAAGGGCCGGTCTCCTGTGCGCGGTAGCCCGGAAATTGAGCGGATCGACGATAGGGGGTGGGACATGAACGATGTGCTGCTGGCCGGCGGCGGCTGGCACGTGCTTCAGCATCAGCAAGCTTTGCAATGAGCGTCTGCAGCACAAAGACCCTAACCGCGGCGCTCATTGCCAGTACCCGAGGGCGTCCAGGTCCTTGGTACGGCAATAGCCGATGGGCGCCACATCGGCATTCCAGTGAAATAAACGCGTCTCACAAAAATAGCCCCGGCGATGTGTCCGGGGCTGAGTTCTTCCTACCGTGAAACGCCGACGCTCGCCAGCGTCCCACCGGTTGAGGCTGTAGTTGATCGCTTTGGTCGTGTCGCTGTTCTTGGAGAGCCGGGCACGCTGTTCGCGCAACCAAGGCTGCAGTTCGATGATCAGGGGCCGGCTACGCTCCTGGCGCCCAAGCGCTCCTGGGGCATGAGGCCGTTGATCTTGACGCGCCCGATCCGAAAGTCCCGAAAATGGTTTGGGTACATTGGGTCGGCTATAACATACCGCCAGATACCAAGAGCTTGCATAAGAACGCTCACAAGGCGCGGTTGCCGCAAGGCGCCTTACCCGGGCTCAATGATTTCCAAAAAAACGGGGTATGGCGGCCCGTGTCCGCCGATCGGCCGGCACCGTTATTTCCATAAGCTCTACGCGCTGGATATCACGCTCGATCTAAGAGGCGCGACGAAATTGCAGATCGAGCGAGCAATTCAGGGCCACGTGCTGGCCAATGCAGAGCTCATCGGCACGTACCAAAAAGGTGACAGGTAGCCAGGGAACGCGGGCAATGAGACCGGCGAGGCCGGGAAGAAGGGGGCGCATCCAGGAGCTCGGCCAGCGCGCCGGCAGCAGGACGAGCACCACGAAGCGGGACCCCAGGGCAGCGGCGAAACAGAGGAGCGAAACCACGTGCCACCCGGCGGGCATGTCGAGAGGGGCGTATTCGCCCTCCACGTAATGGCGAAGAGGTTTGGGCTCCATGTCCGGTAGACTTGACCAGGGACTTACGATCGATTGTATATGTGGAAGGGCCTGGCACGCCGCGTTCTTTTTCCCCCGGTGAGCCGGGCCTCGCCCGAAGGCGTGCTCGCCGTTGGCGGCCGGCCGGACGCGGCGACCCTCAAGGAGGCCTACCGCCGCGGCATTTTCCCCTGGCCTCACGAGGGAGTGCCGCTGCTCTGGTTCTGCCCGGACCCCCGCTTCGTGCTGGTGCCCGAAGAGGCCCACGTCTCCCGCTCGTTGCGCAAGGCGATGCGGCAAGGCACTTTCGGGGTGCGGGCGGACACCGCGTTCCGGGAAGTCATCGGCCGCTGCTCGCAACACCCGCGGCCGGGGCAGAACGGCACCTGGATCACCCCGGAGATGATCGACGGCTACACGGCCTTGCACGGCGAGGGTCTGGCCCATTCGATCGAGGCCTGGCGCGACGGCCGGTTGGTGGGCGGCCTGTACGGCATCTCCCTGGGAGGAGTCTTCTTCGGCGAGTCGATGTTCGCCGACGTTCCCAACGCCTCCAAGGTGGCTTTCGCCACGCTGCTCGCCAACCTCATCCACTGGAGCTTTTCGCTGGTGGACTGCCAGAGCTACACCGACCACCTGGCGAGCTTCGGGGCCATCGAGTGGCCGCGCCGCCGTTTCCTCTCCCGTCTCGAGCAGGCCCTCGCGGCACCGACCCGGCAGGGGCCATGGACTCTGGAGATTGGACCGGCCGAGGCAGCGGCGAAGCTCGATTTGGCGTCGAAGTGATGAGGGCGAACAGCGTTATCCTTCGCCCGGAGGTTGAGTCGCCCATGGAGTGTCGCATCGGTTGCGGGGCCTGCTGCATCGGCCTGTCCATCTCGTCCCCCATCCCCGGCATGCCGGAGGGCAAGCCGGCCGGGGTGCGCTGCGTTCAGCTCACGGACGACAACCGCTGCCGCCTGTTCGGCCAGCCCGAGCGCCCTGCCGTCTGCGTCAGCCTGCGGCCGATGCAGGAGATGTGCGGCGAGACGATGGAAGAGGCTCTCGTCTACCTCGCGTTCCTTGAGGAAGCTACGGCGCCTGCCTCCCTGTCCCGTTCCCTTCCTTCGCGGCGTCCTTTAGAATAGACGAGCTTGCGCCGTACCCGGCCTTTCTTGGCGCAACCACCCTTTCGCCCCGGGAGAACCTTTCGTTTTGCTGTGCGGACTCACCACCACGAGGCTTAACGTCGGAACCTCAAAGGAGAACTGCGCATGTCCGAGGATGATCGTGGATTTGGAGGAGAGGAGCGCAACTCAAAGGATGAAGTCAGCCGTAGAACCTTCCTGCGCCTTGGCGCGATCGCCGGAGCCGGGGCTCCTCTGGCCGGGCTGCTGGGCGAACAGGTTGCTGCTGCGGCGACGCTGGACGTCGAGACCGAGGCGGCCCACAACTCTTTCACGGTAGTGGAAACGAGTATCGCCGACCTGCAGACAGCCTTGACCAAGGGGCAGGTCAAGTCCCTCGACCTCGTCAATCAATACCTGGACCGGATCGCCAGTCTCGACCAGAGCGGCCCGCGGGTCAACTCGGTGTTGGAGCTCAATCCGGACGCTCGCAAGATCGCCAAGGCGCTGGATTTCGAGCGCAAGCACCACGGTCCGCGCGGACCGCTGCATGGCATTCCCGTGATGCTCAAGGGCAACATCGACACCGGCGACCAGATGAGCACCACGGCCGGCTCGCTCGCCCTTCTCGGTGCTCCGGCGCCGCAGGACGCCACGGTGGCGGCACGCCTGCGCGCCGCGGGCGCCATCATTCTGGGCAAGACCAACCTCTCGGAGTGGGCCAACTTCCGCGGCTTCAACTCCAGCAGCGGCTGGAGCGGCCAGGGCGGCCAGACGGGCAATCCGTACGTCGTCGACCGCAACCCCTGCGGTTCGAGCTCGGGCTCGGGCGCCTCCGCCACCGCCAGCTTCGTCGCCGCCGGTCTCGGCACCGAGACCGACGGCTCCATCGTCTGCCCCGGCTCGCTCAACGGCGTCGCCGCGATCAAGCCCACGGTCGGCCTCACCAGCCGCGCCGGCGTCATCCCGATCTCCCACACCCAGGACACCGTCGGCCCCCACGCTCGCACGGTGGCTGACGCGGCGGTGATGCTGAGCGCCCTCGTAGGTGTCGACCCGCGCGACCCGGCCACCGCGGCCAGCGCCGGCAAGTTCTCCACCGACTACACCCAGTTCCTCGATGCGAATGGATTGAACGGCGCCCGCATCGGCGTCTGGCGCAACACCACCACCGGCTACAGCCGGGAGACCGACAACATCTTCGAGACCGCGCTGGAGGCGATGGCCGACGCCGGCGCCGTCGTCGTCGAGGATTCCGACATTCCGACGGTCGACGCCCTCAACGCCACCTCCGACGAGATCACCGTCCTCATCTACGAGTTCAAGCGTGACCTGAACGCCTACCTCGCCACCCGCACCGGCCTCAGCGTCCATACGCTCGCCGACATCATCGCCTTCAACACGGCTCACGCCTCCAAGGAGCTGCAGTTTTTCGGCCAGGAGCTGATGGAGCTGGCCGAGCAGGAGATCTTCTCGGCCGCGGACTACGCCGCCGCCCTGGCGGAGGGTCCGGCGCTCGCCGGTCCCCAGGGGATCGACGCCATCCTGGCCGCGAAGAACCTCGACGCCCTGGTGGCGCCCACCGGCTCGCCGGCCTGGCCCTCGGACGAGGTCAACGGCGACCACTTTACGGGTGCCAGCTCGGGGGTTTCGGCGGTAGCCGGCTACCCGATCGTCAACGTTCTGGGCGGCTACTCCTTCGGCGTGTTGCCGGTGGGCATCAGCTTCTTCGGCACGGCGTTCAGCGAGGGCAAGCTCATCAAGCTGGCATTCTCCTTCGAGCAGCACACCAAGCTGCGCAAGCCGCCGGCCTTCCTGCGCACCCTGCCGCTGCCGGGCCCTTCGGGCGCCAAGTCGCTGTCGACCCGGCGCATCGAAAACCTGATCGACCGTCTCTCCTCCAACCCCAAGGCGCGGCCGATTCTCCGCTACCTGTGATCCAAGACACTCCGGTCGGGCGCGAGATGATCCTCGCGCCCGACCCGTTTTCCTAGTTCTCCGGCGAGTCACCCGGCACGCCGAGGTGCAGCCGCATCAAGCTGGGGCGGAGGGTGGTGGAGAGAAAGGGAAAAGCGGCGTTGGTGATGTAGAGGTTGAAGCGGTCCTTGCCCTTGCGTCCGAATGCCGTGGCGGTGGGACCGTCCAGACCGTCGGCCGCCGTCAACAGGATCTCCGTGCTGCCGTCCTGGTTGATCTTCACCAGCGTCAGGAAGGGATTGGTGGCGCAGTAGAGGGCGCCGTGGACGTCGAAGGAGAAGTCGTCACATCCCGAAGCTCCCGGCAGATGAGCGTGGATTCGCGGCTCGCCCGCTGTGCCGTTGCGCTTGATGGGAATCGCCAGAATGGTGCCCGCGGTCGAGTGCGAGACGTAGACCTCGCCTTTGAAGATCTTGATCCCGTTGGGACCCGGAGATCCGGCTGCGGGGCATAGCCCCCGCGCGCGCGGCCGAGCTCGTGGCAGGCGCCACAATGGCCAAGAAAGATCTGCTTGCCCCGACCATCGGGGAAATCTTGCTGCGCCGGTTGGGCGCCAATCGGGGGCGCGATGGCGACGAGAGCTGTGACC
>DATIOS010000220.1:0-6918 GCA_035472915.1 Thermoanaerobaculia bacterium | reverse complement strand
CGGGTGAAGTAGCGGTGAAAGACCTCGCCCTGCTCGGCGTGGGCGCCCAGGATCATGCCGGGATCGTCGTAGCCCAGGGAGGCGGCCCGCTCGATCCATTGCTCGGCGCGACGAGCGTCGCGCGCCGTTCCCTGGCCCAAGGCTGACTGCCAGGCGAGTTGCCAACTGGCGCGGGCACTGCCGTTCGCGGCCTCTTTCTCGAAAAGCGCGACGGCGCGCTTCTCGTCCGCCGGTCCGCCAGCGCCCGCGAGCAGCGCCGCGCCGAGGTCGTAGATACCGCGTCCGTCGCCTAAGGCCGCCGCCTTTTCGAGCCACGGACGGGCGCGGACAGGATCGCTGGGGACGGCTCCCGGAAGGCCGTAGAGTTGCGCCGCGGCGTACCAGGACACCGCCTCCGGCAGTCCCCGCTCCGCGGCCTTCGCGAGCCACTGGACGCCCTCGGCCGGCTGGCGCAGCCCCGGCTCGTCCACGGTGAGGCGTAGCTTGGCGACGCTCTCCATGGAGTGGACGTTGCCTGCCTCGGCGCCCTTCCGATACCACCGCAAGGCCTCCTGGAGGTTGCGGCTCGCGCCGTCACCGTTCTCCGCCATCCAGCCCAGGTTGTTGAGGGCCCACGGCTCGCCGCGGTCCGCGGCCTTGCGCAGCCAGGCGCCGCCCTCGGCGGCCTGCTTGGGCACGCCGATGCCGCGCAGCAGGACGGTGCCCCAGAGGTATTCCGCATAGGGCTCGCCGGCCAGGGCCGCGGCGCGGAGGGCGGGCAGGTACGGCAGCGCGGTGGCGTCGGCCTGGCGGGGGTTCTTTGCATATCCTTGCGTGCCGGCCTGCTGCCAGATCGAAAGGCGGATGTTGGCGTAGGCATTGCCCCGCTGGGCGAGGCGCTTGGCGATCTCGCGCCCCTTGGCCTCGTCCACGGGACCGCCGATCCCTAGCATCGCTGCCTCGGATTCGTGCATGGCGCGTAGATCCTCGGCGGCAGGAGGCGCCGCGCTGGAGCCGCCCGAGCCGCCGGTCCGGTAGGCAGCGAGCGAGACGCGCGAGCCGAACGAAGCCGAAGACGGCGAACCGGCGCCGAGCGCGCGATAAGCCTCCCGCAGCTCGTCCTCCCCCAGGTAGGAGCCCGGGAAGCGCGCCCGCAACGCGGTGAGGATTTCGATCGCACGCGCCGGCTGCCCGTGCGCCAGGTAGGAGCGCGCGAGGGAGAGCACGAGATTGGCCGGCTGCTCGCCGAGCGCCTGCTCCGCCTGGCGCAGCAGCGTTTCGAGCTCGCCCGGATCGCCGCGGCGCGCGGTGATCCGTCCCAGGCCGGACCAGCAGGTTTCCGATTTGGGATCAGCGGCCAATAGGCGCCGGTACGCAGCTTCGGCGCGGTCGAAGGCTCCGGCCTGCTCGGCCGCCAGGGCGAAGCTCGCCTGCAGGCGTAGGTCCTCGGGAGCGCGCTGCGCAGCGACTTCGAGGAGCTGGAGGGCGCCCTGCTCATGGCCGAGATCGGCGAGCAGCCGGGCGGCGCACTGCGTCGGCGTCGAGCCCGCGGTCTGCATCGATGGCCTGGCGCACAAGGTTTGCGCGGCCTGCTCGGCGGCGGGTGTGCCGCGCACCCCGGCGACGGTCAACAGGTACTCGGCCGCCTCTTCCGGTTTCACGTAGGGTGCTTGGTCGACGTACGCCTCGTACTGGGCGAGCGCCACTTCGGGGCTCTGGCGCAGCAGCGCGCCGCGCGCCCGCAGCAGGCGGGCGAGGTTCGCCGCCCGCGTGTCGAGCGCTCCCGGCGTCCCCGGGGCGGGCTCGCTTCCAGCCAGCTCGTCCGCCAGGGCCGCGATGTCGTCTATCTTCCCCTCCTCCAGCAGCAGGTCGGCGAGCCCAGAGGCCACGGCCACGTCGTGCGTCTTGCGCCAGGCGAGGCGCAGGGTGTCGACCCCCGCCTGCGGTCCGTCGTGCCCGGCTCGGAAGTCCGCCAGCCAGACGAGCTCGTCGCCGGCCGGGGCCGTGAGCGGGCGTTGGAGCCAGGCCGCGAGATGGGCGGCCCGACGCTCCTCCCAGCCAGCCAACTGGTAGGCTTCGTCGAGCGCCCGCCACATCTCGACGTTGCCGTTCTCGCGCGGCAATCGCCCTTCGAGCGTCGCGACGAGGCTCGGCGCAAGGCCGAAGTCCTCTTGATATTGGCCGTTGACCTTGGTGAACCAGCGGGCCAGGAGATTGGGGAGGTCCTCGGCCGGTCCGCGGGCGAAGGCTTCGAGATACGCGGCGCGGGCCGGCGGATCGGTCTGGCAGCCGCGCAGCACGCTGAACCGGTTCGAGAGGCTGCCGGCAGCCTCGCCACCGTCCTTGGGCAGGAGCTGGAAGAGCTTCAGCTTGCGATCGCACTGCCCTTCGCCGAGCGCGTAGGCGGCATTGAGGATCGCCTCCGGACGGCGCGCCGGCGGCAGCTCGGCGAGGCTGCGCTCCAGCCCGCCATCGCCGGCACCGTCGGTGGCGCTGGCGAGGAACCCCGCCGCCCGCGCGCGGAGCTGGGCGTCGCGGGTCTGCTCGGAAGCCTCGGCGAGGCAACGCGCCGCGGCGACATGGTAGGCGTTCTGATCGGCCGTCAGCAGCCAGCCGCAGACCTCGATCCGCGACAGGCTGGCGCCGCCGGCGGCGACGAAGCGCTCGACCCTCCCTGCCGACTCTCTGGGATCGCGGCTCGACGCCGGCTCGCTGAGAAAAGCGCGCAGCGCGTTGCCGTCTCCCGGCAGGTGCTCGATCCAGGCTTCTGCCAGCTCGTGCCGGCGGGTCTCGTTGTTGACGTCATTGTAAAAGCGGACCGCGGCCCCGTAAAACTCGGAGCTCCCCGGATGGCGCTCCAACGCCGCCTCGATCAGCTCGGACGCCTGTTTCGCCTGCTCGCGCCGGGAGAGGATCTGAAGCGCCCGGCCCAGCAGCCGGGGATCGTCCGGAAAACGGGGGAGAAGGCCGAGCACCGCGTCGTCCACGTGGTCCGGCGGCACCGAGCCCTGCATCTCCGCGAGGTACGGGGTCGCATCGCCGGGCCGCGCCGCCTTCCACTCCGCGAACACGCGCTCGCGCAGTCTGCGTTGCTCCTCGTTGAGCGCAGACTCGTCGACCGGGCCGCCGCCGGCCGCCTTCTGCGCGCGCAGGCGCAGGAGCACCGTCTCGGACATCATCAGCACGCCCCAGGTCTCAGGAGGAGAGGCGGGATCCTGGAGGGTGGCGCGGATCGCCCGCACCTGCGCCTCGGCCTGTTCAAGAGTCGGTCCCTGCGGCTCTGTGGACGTGGCCGGAGACAGGGCCATCATTGACGCAGCGAGGGCGATCGTCAGCAGGACGCACGGCAAGCGGCGAGAGCGCATTCAGGTCACCTCCAGGTGAGCCCATCCCCTTGTGTGAGCACCCTCCGTAGATTACTGCAATCGCGCTCGCCCTTTGCCGTCCTCCGCGGCTATCCGCCGAGCTCCAGGGCCGGTAGCTTCTCGGCGAGGTAAACAGGCAGGGAAAGGAGCCGGTAGGCCAGCTCGCCTTCGAGCATCTGCACCCTGAGACGTTCGTCGGCAAACCCGCCCGCGTGGAGGCGGATGCCGGTGGAGAGTCCCGCGCGCCGGAGGAACTGGTGCAGGGACTTGAGCGAGCCGGCCGCCCCCGACTTGACCTCGACGGGCACCGGCCGGCCGCCGATCGGAATCAGGTAGTCGACCTCGGCGTTGCTGTGCGACGACTCACTGACCCAGAAGAAGAGCTCGCCCGGAAACCCGGGGGCCGAAGCTAGCAACTGCTGGCCCGCGAAGATCTCGGCGATGCGTCCGTCCAGGACCTGGTCGAGGGGCAGACTGGGCGTCGTCTCGAATCCCGAGCCCATGGTGTAGAGCGCCAGGCCCACATCGAGCGGCAGCAGCTTGGCCGCCGAACGAGGCCGCTCGCGCAGAGGGAGCGCCAGGGAGCTCGTCGGCAGGGCGCGGTGGATGAGAAGAGCCGCTTCCAATTTGGCGAGGGCGTTCTTCATCAGTTGGCTGCGGTAGCCCGGAGCAAAATTCTCGTAACGGAAGCGCAGGCCGGCGTGGTGGCGGAGATTGTCGAAGGCCGCTTCGAGATAGCCGACCTCGCGCAGGTTGCCAAAGCGTTGGAGGTCTTCGGCAAGCGCCTGGACGAGGTCGCGGTGGACGCTGCGCACGGCGGCCGGATTGTGCTCGGCGACCCAGCGGGCCACCGCCTCTGGCATGCCGCCGACCAGCAGGTAGTCGCGCAACAGATCGAGCGCCTGGTCGTGGAGCGCCGGGGGAATCGGCCGGCCCTCGCTCACCGCGGCGGCCAGGTGGCCCGCCAGCACGTCCCGCTCGTTCGCCGCGAGGAACTCGAAAAAGGTAAAGGGCCGCAACACGCGGAACGTGACTCGGCCGACCGGAAACGAGAACCCCCGCTCCTGGAGCCGGACCTCGAGCAACGAGCCCGCCGCCACGACGAAGAGCTGCGGGTGATCCTCACGCAGGAACCGCAGCCAGGCCACCGCCTCGGGGCTTTCCTGGATTTCGTCGAGAAACAAGAGCGTGCGGGCGGGAAAGCGCTCCAGGTTGTGGCGTGCCGCCAGCGCGGTGAGAAGCTCGTCGGCCGAGCGGCAGGAGCGCACCAACGACAGGTCTTCGAAGCGTTCGAGATTGAGCTCCAGAAAAAGGTCGAAATGCCCGGCGAGCCGGCGCACCGCTTCGGTCTTGCCGGTCTGGCGTGCCCCGCGAAGCACGAGAGGTTTGCGATCGGCTTCGCGGGTCCAGGCCAGCAGGATTGCATCGATGTTGCGGGGCAGATACACGATCACGATCATAAACACGGGGGTGTTTCGCGTCAATCAGTGGTGAAATACGGGGGTGTTTGGCCAGCCCGGCGGCCGAGGAGCCGAGTTTTTGGGCAGGAACAGCTTTCCGGGATCTTTTGCCTATGCTCGTGCACCTATCTTGATAGACAGACAGCGTTGCAGCGGAGCTGTTCAGAGAGAACGGCTCGAGGTGTAGCGCAAGCCGGAAAGGAATGCACCATGCGTCGACTGCGTACTTCTCTGTTTCTCGCGGCTACGGCGGTCCTCGTCTCCGCGAGCCTCAAGCCCGCGGCCTCCGCGGACTTCGTCATCTGTTCCTGCCAGCTCTGCTCCCGGGAGGACGTGGTGTGCCGGATCAGCCCTTCGGGTTTTTCCATCGCCTGCGCGGACTATTACCAGCTCTTCTGCCAGCCGTAAGGAGCCAGATAGCTGATTCTTGTATCGGCGCATGCCCTGTTTGACGGACGGGGTCGCAACGAGCCTATGCGCGCCCTTGGATGGTATAGGGGTGCGCCACGCGGCCAGCCTGCCGCAAGAAGACTCTGGCGCTTTAAGGAGCTTGCCGGAAATCCGAGGTCCAAGCCCAGCCAACTGCCGCCATAGACACGGCCGTCGCGCGGGTCAATCCATAGGGCCGAGAGACCATCCGGAGACATTTTGGGCAAGGGACTTGACAAGCCTGCCAAGTTGATGCACGATACTGCATCGCCGTTGAACAAGAGCGGCTGAGCGGTTCGGCCGTAGAAGCTTGGAAGCGCTGAACGTCTGGACGAACCGGCAAAGAGAGAGTCTGTCACAAGTTTACGAGTTCCGGCAATTACGCCGGATTTAAGGCCCCTACGGGGGCCACGAAAGGAGAAGGAAGATGGCAATCGAGAAGACGTACGTCGGGAAGATGGGAGAGCTGCAGCGGATCAACACCGCGATGGCAGCCAACAGTGCGGACCTGCCGGACCTGGAGGGAACGCGCATCAAGTTGGTGGCGCTCCAGGGCCAGGCGCAGGACGTGTTCAAGAAGCAGTCTGAGCTACGGGCTGAGAAGCAGGAGATCTCCCGGCAGCTCAAGACTGTCTTCGCCGAGAGCGACCGCTTGGCCAATGTGGTGCGCAAGTCGTTGAAGGCGCACTACGGCATCCGGGCGGAGAAGCTCGTCGAGTTCGGCGTGCAGCCGTTCCGCGGCCGGAAGGTGAAGGCGGTTGTTGAGACGCCCGAACCGCCGCAGTCGACCGGCCCGCCGGCGGCCGGCACCACTATCAAGTAGTTGCTCCAAGCAGTAAAGGGGGCGTGCCCTGCACGCTCCCTGTTTTTCTTCCGGATTCGGCATCATCTTCCGCCGTCGTCTGCGTATTACCTCAGAATCGCCAGCCGAGCCCCAACGAATAATCCACCAGGTGGTTGTCGCCGTTCAGGTCTTGGGAAAGCCAGTGGCCGCGCACTTCTGGGCGGAGATAGGCGCGGTCGCCCAAGCCGATCTCGGCGCCGATCCCGGCATGCAAGCTGAGCCGGAAGCTTTCGCCCGAGGCCTTGAACAGTCCTGGCGAAGCCACGGCATACATCTCGAAGCCCTTTGAATGAAGGAAGTACGCCTTGGCGGAGAGGTCTCCGAACTGGACGTCGGAGTCTTTGAATCGCGATAGCGATCCTTCTAAGGCCAAAACGTTGTTGAAACGGAATCCACCTCGTACGCCGTAGCCATCCGAGTGAAAATGATCGCTGCCGTCGACGGACTGGACACGAGCGCCGAAAAGATCGAAATAAGGACCCCTCATTTCGCTCTGCGCCGAAGCCGAGGAAGCGACGGCAAGGAAGAGCAGCGCTGCGGTGAGCGTGCTGGAAAACTGATAGATCCTGTGGGTCATCTCTTTCCTCCTGGAGAGAGGCGCAGGATTTTCCTGAGCTTCTGGAGGTGGGCATAGGGCAAGGCAGGTGCCATCTACCTGATAACTGTGACGACTTCACGCAAATACGGCAGGGCAAAGACTTAGCCCAACTTCCGCAGTTCGCTGAGGGTCGATCTCGTGTTTTCAGGCAGTTAGGCTGGGAAAGGGCGAAAAGTCGGCACTACATTTGGGCGGATGAGATGCGGAGTCTTTCGGGCAGTCGGAGGCCGAGTCGATCGAGTA
>DATIOS010000219.1:0-4557 GCA_035472915.1 Thermoanaerobaculia bacterium | reverse complement strand
AGAGGCGCCAGAGGAGGAGAGCGATAAGCCCGGGAATCAGGGCCACGAGCCAGCCCAGCAGAAGCACCGCGGCCTTCGCCGCGAGCCGCAAGGCGAGTCCGGAATGAGGCGACAGAGTCTGCGCCAGCAGCTTGGCGGCGCCGCTCTCTCTTTCGGTCGCCACCAGACGGATCGCGACGAATGGCAGCAGAAAAGTGGCCACCAGCGCGTAGGCGCCCAGCGCCGGCACCACGAGCCCGTCGAGCGGGCTCAAGCCTTGCGCCAAGGCCGACGGTCCGCCACGTCCCGCGACACCGCCGCTCATTTCGGCGTAGGTCTCGACCGCGGTGATGAAGGCCTGGCCCACCAGCGGGCCGGTGAGGGCGAGCAGCAGCCACCAGGCGCGCGATGCCAGCAGCTCCCGCCATTCCATGGCGACGAGCGTCCGAGTGGCGCGCAGATCAGGTGAGCGCGAGGAACACCTCCTCGACGCCGAGGTTCGGAGTGTCAGGAATGCCGGCACGCGATCGCAACTCGGGGAGCGTCCCTTCGCCGGCCACGTGCCCGTCGGCAAGGAGGACGAAGCGGTCGCAGGCGCGGCCGGCGTCGGTGAGCTGGTGAATGGAAAGAAAGAGTGTGCGGCCCCGCCTCGCCTCCTTGCGCAGGATCGCGGTCGCTTCCCGTGTCTGCCGCAGGTCGAGCCCATCGAACGGCTCGTCGAGCATCAGTAGGGATTGCGGGGCGAGAAGCCCGAGTGCGATGAGGAATCGCTTGCGTTCGCCCTTGGAAAGCGAGCGCACGGGTGCGGCGAGCAGGCTGCGGAGCATCAGGACGTCGACGATCGTCATCAGCCGCTGCGCCGGTACTTGCCAGAGATCGCGAAAAAAGAGAAGCACCCTGCAGACCGCTTGATCCGGCCACGGCGCGATGCCATCAGGAAGATAGAACATCGCGCCGCTGCGTTCGGCCGGAGTGAGGGCACGGCCATCCGAATCGAGAACCTCGCCGGAGTCCGCGGGAAGGAGGCCGGCGAGACATTCGAACAGCGTCGTCTTGCCGGCGCCGTTGGGACCGATGAGGCCGAGCACCTCGCCCGGCCGCACGGTGAAGCTGACCGCGTCGAGCACGCGGCGCGGGCCGTAGCTCTTGACGATCTCCCGTGCGGCGAGGAGAGGTGCCGGTTCGGTCATCCTAGAAACGCAGCCGCGCCTGGAACTGCCACTGCCGGCTGGGATCGACGTTGGCGAGGCCGCCGAGCGGCTGGCCGAAGGTCGCGAGCGGCTTGCCCGTTGGATCGTTGCCGAAGACGCCGTTGTAGCCCACTACGTTCTGGTGATTTGTGACGTTGAACACCTCGCCGCGCAGGCCGAGGGTGGCGAAGCCGAGAGGGAAATCCCGCTCCAGGAAAAGGGTGATCTGGTACAGATCGCCACCGCGCCCGGCGTTGCGGCTGATCACGTGGCCGTCGATCACCGGCCGGTCCGTGTTGGCGCCATCGCCGTTGTTGTCGGCGCCGGTGGTGATGTTGAAAGGCCGGCCCGTGCCGTACTCGCCGACGCCGCCGAAGCGCAGCGAAAACGGCAGGCCCACCCAGCCGCTGAGGACGGCGCGGTGACGCTGGTCGAGCAGGCTGTCGGCCCACTCCTTGCTCAGCTCGTGCGCGTCGTTGGGATCGCCGCCCGGCGCGTCGGCTTCGACGTTGTTGCGGGTGTGCGACCAGGTGTAGCTCAGGAGCAACTGGCCGCGGCTTGCGAAATCCTTGCGCAAATTGAGCTGCAGGCCGTCGTACTTGCTCTCGCCGTTGTTGACGGTGCCGAGAATCCTGCGGTAGCCGTTGGGCAGCGGCGTGATGGGCCGCGTGGCATCGGCGACAGCCGCGGCGCGAACCTGGCCCGGAGTTGTGCGGGCGAACTCCGAAGGAGCGTTGAGATCGAGGTTGCGGACGATGTCCGTGGTGTTCGCATGGACGCCGTCGACGCTGAGGAACCAGCGGTCGCCGAGCTGCCGCTCGAAGCCGAGCGTCGCCTGGGTGGTGTGTGGATTCAAGAAGCTGTCAGGGTAGCCGGAGAGCTTGGAGATATCGAAAAACTGGTTGTAGAAACCGGCCTGGCCGGGGCGGATGGTGACGTCGCGCGGCGGCAGCACGGCGCCGGCCGGGAAGGCGGGCAGGGGAGCGAGCGAGGTGGGGAAGCCGAGCTGCCCCGGCGCGGCGCTGAAGCTGAAGAAGCCGGTCGGTCCGGCGAGCTCCCAGCTGGCGTCGATGTTGGCCTGCACCTCGGAGTAGTAGATGCCATACCCGCCGCGGACGGTGGTCTTGCCGTCGTTGCCGGGGCTCCAGGCGAAGCCGAGGCGCGGCGCGACGTTGTTCGTGTCGTCGGTCAGGTCCTGCCGGTCATAGCGCAGGCCGAGGTTGAGCACGAGGTTGCTGCGCAGGCGGTAGTCGTCCTGGACGAAAAGCGACCACAGGTTCTCGCTCACCGAATAATTGACGTTGCCGAACCCCTGAGTGAAACGCTGCACGTCGTTGATGGTGAGCTGTGAAGTTGGGATCGACGGCGAGATTCCCGGTTTGAAAGTGAACTGACCGAGGATGAACGGCGCACCGAATTCCTGGCCGTTGCCTCCCGAGCGCGAGTGCTCGTAGTCGCCGCCGATCTTGAGGAAGTGGTTGCCCAGGGCCAGGGAGACGGTGTCTGCGAGTTGCTCCTGCCGGTTGGTGAGCAGCGCGAGACGCGACTCCCCCTCGGTCGAAACGCCGGTGCGCACGAACTGGGTGGAGAGGTTCAGGGGCGTGAACTGCGTGATGGGATCGCCGTTCTGCCACACCAGGCGCGCGTCGTTGTAGGCGTCGGCGCTCAGCATGGCGGTGTCGCCGATCTGTGCCGCTTCGGTGTTGCGCCGGAACGTCCGTCCGGCGCTGGGCAGCGTGTTGCCGCCCACCACGTCCTGGGGATTGGTATCGGTGAAGCGATCGAGGTTGAAGCGGCCGAAGAGATGATTTTGGGAGCTGAGATCGGCGTCGGCGCGGGCATAGAAAAGCTTTTGCTTGTAGTTGCCCGTGAACACGCCGGGCGCCAGCGGCGAGGTGATGACGGAGTCGCGGTCCTGATCGGTGTATTCGCCGGCCACGGACCAGTAGGCCCGGTCGCGCACGATCGGCCCGGAGAAGTAGGCGCTGCCTTGTTTCAACTCGTCGTGCGATTTCTGATTGGTCACCGGCGCGTCGGCCTGCAAGCCGCCGGGCCGCGAGAGGGCCACGAGATCGCCATGGACGTCGTTGGTGCCGGTGCGGGTGACCAGGTTGATGGCGCCGCCAGCGCTGCGTCCATATTCGGCGGAAAAGCTGTTGGTGAGCACGGTGAACTCCTGGATCGAGGCCAGGGGAACGGCGGTGAAGATGGTCTGCCGGCCCCAGGCGTCGTCCGCCGTGCTGCCGTCCACGGTGTAGGTCTGCTGCCGCCGGCCACCGCCGTCGATCACGAACAGGGTCTCGCCGAGGAACAGGTCGCCGGTGCCGCGCGCCGAGCGCACCGCCGAGTTGAGCAAAGGCAACGAGGTGACCTTGCGGCCGAGGATCGGCGTCTCCTGGATCTTCTCGGCGTCGAAGCGGTTGCCGAGCTGCGGCGAGTCGGATGAAACTCCCTCCGCCGTGCCGTAGACGGTGATCGCGGCCTCGACCGCCGCAGGGTTGAGCACCACGTCGATAGCCGCCGTCTGGCCGCCGCGAAGCTGAATTCCTTTTTCCTCCTGAGGAGCGAGTCCCTCGTGTGTCACCTGGAGGCGATAGGTTCCCGTCAGCGGCAGCGAGGGAAGAGTGTAGAGCCCCTGGGCGTCGGTTCGCGCCGTGCGCGAGAAGCCGGTCGCCTCATTGGTCACCGTGACCTCAGCGCCCGCCACGGGCGCACCAGCCGGATTGTGGACCTGGCCGCGGATCGCGCTGGTGCCGGGAGTCTGTGCCTGAGCGGCGGTGAGCAGGAGTGAAAAGAGAGCACAGAAGACAAAACTGGACCTGAAAACAGACATGCGAGAATCTCCTCTAATCAGAGCAATGAACGATCAGGCTGCCCGCGTGGACGGCCTGCAGTGGCTGGGGCAGGAAAGTGCCCCGGTCTATTCGTTCTGGCGCTGGGTCAAGAGGAGAATGTCAAAACTACGGGATCGGCCCTTACCGACCCTGGAAAGCGTTGAGCGGCGGGCGAGAGGATACGCTGCGGTTGCGTTTCCTGAAACTGCGTTCGGAGACTGTGGAGACACCAGTCCGGAGGCAAGCACGACCGGTTCTTCGTGCGCCCAGGTCCAAGAGGGTTGCGGCTGAAGGCCCGGCTGCCCGGCCGCCACCACCTGACGCAGCCCGCCGCCGCGGCGTGAGCCTTCAACCCAGGAGACGACGCCGGCGTGTCCGGGAAGAGCCGGCTCGCCCGCGGTGAAGGACAGGTGGGTCTCATCCAGAGCTGGGGCCTCGCCCCGAGCCGCCGCCGCGATGGCAAATCGCTGCGGCATCTCGACGGCGGTTTCTCGGCGTTCGTCGCCGAAACGAAGCAGGATGCGCGCGTTCGCCGTGGGGATCGGAGGGACCTG
>DATIOS010000218.1:0-10531 GCA_035472915.1 Thermoanaerobaculia bacterium | reverse complement strand
CGGCGCCGCCGGCCATCAGTCCCAGGGCCTGGACGCGGAAGTTCTCGATCAAGCCCTCGAAGGTGATGCCGCCGGTCACCGAGATGGCCTTGGTCGTGGGACCCATGGATCCGCAGACGAAGCGCGGCTTCTCGGGCGTCTCATAGAGGACGCAGGCGGCGCGGGCGAGCGCGGCCGACAACCGGTTGAGCTCATAGGCCTGATCCGCGAGGCCGTACTCACCCAGCACCAGGGGCGTACCGCCGAACGAATCGGTCTCCACGATGTCGGCGCCGGCGGCGAGATAGCCTTCGCTGATCCCTTGCACCACGTCCGGGCGGGTGATGCAGAGGTATTCGTTGCAGCCTTCGAGCTCGGGACCCCCGAAGTCGGCGGCGGTCAGATGCGCGGCTTGCAGCGCCGTGCCTGTGGCGCCGTCGAGCACCAGGACGCGGGACGCGAGGGCGGCCAGCAGGCGCGCCGTACGCTCCTCCACATCGGCGGGGCGCGATGGAACCGGTACGTCGAAGAGCGGATCGCTCACTTGTCTCTCCTCCCCAAAGCGCCAGGCAAACAAAAAGCCCGGCTCGTAAGCATCACGAGACGGGCTTGCCGCTCCGGACACTTAATTGTCACCAGGGGGGCGACCGCATCCTCGCTCCAGAGAGCGAGAGGGCACCTTGGGTGTCCGTCCCAGGTTGCCGAGCCCGGCCAGCAGCCGGACCGCTCGTAATGCAGAGGGAAGGATAGCGTGGAAGAGGCGATGATGTCAAAGACCCTCATCACCCCGGCCCTCTTCTCCCGCCCCCTCCCAACCCCCCACACCGGGAGAAGAGGGAGAAAAGCAAGAACCTTTCAGCCGAGCTCCCCCTCTCCCGGTGTGGGGGGTTGGAGGGGGCGGGAGAGGGGGCTAGGGGGTGAGGGTCCGCCCCGAAAGGGGCGCTGGTGACGCCGGAGTCGAGCTCACCCCGGCTTCGCCCGATACCCCCCGCACACCCTCACCGGCAGCGGCGGATACTTCGCAAACCGCGCATCCTCCTCCGCCAAGCCGCAGCGCACGAAGACGCTCGTCTTCGAGGCTTGGAGGCGCAGGTGCTCGCAGGTGGCGCAGAGGCCGGCGGACGCGGGGACGGCGGGCCGGCCGCCGGGCTCCTCATTCATTCAGCCTCCGCTTGATGCTGCGCGAGAGCTTCGTCCGCGCGGCTGCCTTGAGAGAGAGCTTCCAGCTTGGCGGTCGGACCCAGCAGGAGGAGAAGATCGCCGGCCAGGAGCGTCGTCTCGCCGGTGGGAATTACCGGCTCCTCGCCGAAGCGCCCTTGACGCTTGATCTCGATCACCCGGGCGCCCAGGGTCTGGGTGAGCCGCGCCTCGGCCAGCGTTTTTCCCACCAGCTCGGCAGGCGCCGGCACCAGGCGGAGGGAGAAGTCAGGGGGGATGTCGACGTACTGCCGGCTCGCCTGGGACTCCTGGCCGGAGACGAACGTGGCGAGCATCGCCGGCCGGCCCAGCACCTCCTGGGCGTAGACCGCAAGCAGATCCCGCTTCGCCAGCATCCCCACGTAGTGGCCGTCGCCGTCCACCACCGGAAGGCGTTCGAAGTCGCTGTGGGCAAAGTACTCGGTGGCCCGGTGCAGGCGCTCTTCACGGTGAATGGCCCGGTCGACCGGCGCCATCAGGTCGAGGGCCACCACGGCGGTCAACAGCTCGGGCTGCTCCAGGGCGCTCTTGATGTCGTGCAGCGAGATCGCGCCGACGAGCTTGCCATCGCCGTCCACCACGAAGAGGCGCTGGCGGCGGGTGGAGAGGAATCTTTCCACCACGTCGCCATAGTGGTCGCCCGGCCGCAGGAGGTTGGGATCGGGGCGCATCAGATCCTCGGCCTTGAGGCCGGCCAGCACCGCTTCCTCCATCCGCGTGGGGAGATCGATTCCCCGGCCGCGCAGCGACTCGGTGTAGATCGAATAGGGGCGCAGTCGCTTGGCCAGGGTACCCGACAGGATGGCGGCCACCATGACGGGCAGGATCATGTCGTAGTTGCCGGTGAACTCGAAGAGGATGAGGATGGCGCTGATCGGCGCGTGGCTGGTGCCGGCCATGACGGCCGCCATCCCGACCGCGGCATAGGCGCCGTACGGCGAGGCGATGTGCGGAAACGCCCAGTGGGCCCAGGTGCCGAAGGCGCCGCCGACCAGGGCTCCGAAGGCGAGGGAGGGTGTGAACAATCCCCCGGCGCCGCCGCTCCCCCGGGTGAGCGAGGTCGCCACCAGCTTCATCACGGCGATTCCCAGCAGAAACAGGATGGTGAGCGTCGGCGCCGCTCCCAACCGTTCGGGAATCCGCAGCTGTCCTGAGAGGGCCAGGTTGATCGTGCCGTAGCCGCGCCCCAGAGCGTAAGGCACCCAGAGACCGATCACTCCCAGCAGAGTCATACCCACCACCGGCTGGTAGGGCCGCGGCAGCAGCCGCATCTTCCCCAGGCGCTTGAAAACGGCCGCGCCCCAGCTCACCCCGGTCATGAAGACCAGCGAGGCGCCGGCGCCCACCAGGCCCAGCGCGGCGTAGAGCAGCATCTCCCAGCCGCTGGTCAGGACGTAATCGGGAGTGGCGTAGAGGGGAGCGTTGCCCACCAGGGAGCGGGCGATGAGCGTGGCGATCACCGAGGAGGCGACGATGGGGCCGAAGATCTCCAGGGCGAAGTTGCCGAGGATGACCTCCATGGCGAACAGCGTGCCGCCGATCGGGATGTTGTAGGTTGCCGCCAGGCCGGCCGCGGCGCCGCAGCCGACCAGGATCTTGAGCTTGTGCGGCGGCAGCTCCAGGCGCTGGCCCAGCCAGGAGGAGATCATGGCGCCCAGGCGGATCATCGGCCCCTCGCGGCCGAGAGAGCCGCCGCTGCCGACGGTGACGAGGGCCGCCAGGGCGTTGATCAGCACCGGCCGCGGCGCGATCTTCCCTCCGGTCAGGGCCACGGCCTCGATGAGCATGGCCATGCCTTCGCCGCCCGCTTCGACCCCGATACCGCTGCGCGACTTCCGCCGGCCCAGCCAGAGGATGAAGCCGATGGCGACGCCGCCGCACGCCGGGGCCACCACCACCAGCCAGCGGGGAACCTTCGTCACGATCTGGAGGAAGTCGCCCGAACGCCCCCACAGAAGAGTCTGGACGAGGACGATGCACCGGTCCGTGACCAGCCCCAGGAGGCCGCCGACGACACCCACGGCGGCGATGAGGATGAAGAAGAGCCGGTCTTCCCGGCTGGCGAGGCCGAAGCGCTTGGCGAGAGCGAAATCCAGCGAGCGAGCCCACTCCCGCAGCTTCTCCAGCCGGCTCGACCGTGGCTCCTCCATGGCCGTCGAATGTATCAGGAGGGGAGCCGGCGGGGCTCTCGGGGGCGGTTCGGGGACTTTGTGAAAAGTCTGGAGAAACTTCTGTTCCATAAACATGCGCACTCGTGTATAATCGCTTCTCCGGTCGCGAATAGCGGCCACTTCCTTCCGGGGCTCCACCGGCGCGCGTCCGCCGCCGGTTAACGGGGGTCCCACGGCGGATACTCGCCCCGCGGTACCAACCTTCCATACCGCGGCCTGCGCCGCGCGCCAAGAATCGAGGGGACCGGGAAACCGGTCCCCTTCGTCTTTTCTGGCGACAGAGCAAAATTCCTCTCCTTTTTCTGGCATTGGAGTGCACTCCAGCCCTTTTCTTCAGTGTCCGCACTACTTTGAAGCTGCACCTTGAAGATAGAGGGCATGCAGTCCGCGGTCGTGGTGACCGTCCGATTCCGCCTGCCCGGAGGGATCCCCATGATCTTCACACCGTTCGGAACGTCCGGAACCTCTCGCAGAGCCGCCGCAGCTCTCCTCCTCGCCGTCGTCCTCACCCTGTCCTGCGCCGCGCCGTCCCATGCCTGGGCCGGTTTCGGCCGCCCCACCGCCGACTCGGCCGAGCGGCCCGCGCTGGAAGGCGGATTTTTCCACTTCCTGCTGGCGATGTTCGGCTTCTCCGGCGGCACCATGGACCCCAACGGCAACAAGTAACGCTGACCTGCAGCACTCTCGACACCGGCGAACTTATTCGCCGGTGTCACTTTTTCGGGCTCAGCAGCAACTTAAAGGTAGATGGATGCCAATCACCCTGACCGGAAGGCTCTCGAGAGGTTCTCCCTGGCCGGCGCCTCCGCGGCCGAAGAGCGCTGGATCGAGAGCCACCTGCGCTCCGGCTGCCGGGTCTGCCAGCGGGAGGTGGACGACATCCTTTCGACGCTGAACCCGTCGCCGCCGGACGCAACTCCCAACGATGGAACCGAGGAGCCCCGCTTTGGCCGGGAAGGGCTTTTTGCCCGGCTCGAGCGGCGGCTCGCCGAGGTCAGAGAAGAGCGGAGAGAGGCGCCGCTCCTGGTGGCGGAGCTGCTGAGCCAGCCGGTCTCCCAGCGGCAGTCCCTGGTCCACCAGGGCCGCCGTTTCCAGACCCTGGCGGTTTGCGAGCTGCTGATCGACGCCTGCTTCGAGGCGGGGTTCCGCGACGCAAGCGAGGCGGTGGAGCTGGCCGAGCTGGCGCTCGTGGTGACCCGCCAGCTCGACGCCGACTACTATGGCCCGTCCGTGGTGCAGGACCTCCAGGCGCGGGCCTGGGCGTACCTGGGCAATGCCCGGCGCATCGCCTTCGACCTCACCGGCGCCGAAGAGGCACTCCTGCAGGCCGAACGCCTGGCCGAGGGGGGCTCCGCCGATCCGCTGGAGGAGGCCCGCATCCTCGACCTCAAGGCCTCCCTGCTCGGCGATCAGGGCCGCTTCGAGCAGGCCGCCGAGCTGCTCGACATCGTGATCGACATCTACGACGACCTCCACGAGCCGCACCGCAAGGGGCGCGCGATGATCAGCCAGGGCGTCTTCCTGGGCCAGGCCGGCGGTCCCGAAGAAGCCATCCGCCAGCTCCGCAGGGGCCTCGCCCTGGTGGAATGGGAGCGCGAGCCGCGACTGGTGCTGATGGCCCGGCACAATCTCGCCTGGTTCCTCAACGACAGCGGCCGCAGCGAAGAGGCCTTGCAGCAGCTGGAACGCTTCCTTCACACCTACGGCGAGTTCCCCGATGCCTGGACCGAGCTGCGCCTCGCCTGGCTGAGCGGCCGCATCGCCGCCCGCCTCGACTATCTCGCCGACGCCGAGCGGACGTTGATCGAGGTGCGCCAGGGATTCCTCGCCGAAGGGCACGGCTACGACGCCTCGCTGGTGACCCTCGACCTCGCCCAGCTCTACCTGCGCCAGGGCCGCGCCGCCGAGGTCAGGGATCTCGCGGCCGGCATGATCGCCGTTTTCCTTTCGCAGGATGTCCATCGCCAGGCCGCCGCCGCCCTCGCCGTCTTCCAGCGGGCAGCTGAGCTCGACGAGGCCACGCCCCTCCTCCTGGAGGAGATCGGCACCTATCTGCGGCGTGCCCGGCGCAATCCACGGCTGCGCTTTGCCGGCGCGGCGGCCTGAGGGTCCGCCCCGTAGGGGCGCTGGCGACGGCGACCTTCACGGCCCAAGCCGCCCGCTTCCTGCTACTATTCCGAAGTTCCTTCCCTTTTCGAACGCACCTCCGGAGTAAGGCGGCAGTAGCGTGGCCCTTCTGAACGAGCAGATCGACGGCAAGTACGAGATCCTCGAGAAAATCCGCGAGGGTGGGATGGGGGCCATCTACAAGGTCCGCCATCGCCTGCTGGACGAGCTGCGCGTCGTCAAGGTGATTCGCGCGCACGGCGAGGTGGGCGGCGAGGCGGCGGACCGCTTCCTGCGCGAGGCCAAGGCGGCGATCAAGCTGCGCCATCCCAACGTCGCCGTGCTGCACGACTTCGCCGTGGGCACCGACGGCCAGGCGTTCATCGTCATGGAGTACATAGACGGCTGGAACCTCCTGGAGGTCCTCAACGGCTACGGCCCGCCGCCGGTCGCGCTCACCCTGGAGATTGCCCGCCAGTCGCTGAAGGCCCTTGGCTATCTCCACCGGCACAAGATCGTCCACCGCGACGTCTCGCCCGACAACCTGATGCTCACCCGCGACGTGGACGGCAATCCGCTGATCAAGCTGATCGATCTCGGAATCGCCAAGACCCTGGAGGGCCAGGGCGGGCTCACCACCACCGGCGTCTTCCTGGGCAAGCCGCGCTACGGCTCGCCCGAGCGGTTCAGCGGCGCGGATTTCGACGAGCGTAGCGATCTCTATTCCTTCGGCGTCGTTCTCTACGAGTTGCTGACCGGCCGCTGCCCCGTGGCGGGCACCGAGCCCGCGGCCCTGATGGCCGGCCACCTCTTCCGACCGCCCCTGGACTTCGCCGACACCGATCCCACCGAGCGCGTACCCGCCGAGCTGCGAGCGCTCGTTCTCAAGGCGCTGGCCAAGAAGCCCGTGGAGCGAATGGAAAGCTCCGAGGACTTCGTCTGGCAGCTGACGATGCTCCAGGACCACTTCCCCCTCACCCGCGAGGAGACGGACGCGGTCTGGCGCGTGCTGCTGCCGCTGGTACCGGGCGAAGTGGAGGCCGTGGTGCCGCCCGGCTCGACCCAGGATCATCTCGACGTGCAGTTCGAGATGACGAAAACGCCCGCCGCCGGCACCCTCACCAGCCAGGCCACCCTGCGAACCGAGGCTGGCGAAGAGTTTCTGGCTGAGGTGATCCCCATCCGCTCCGCGGCCCCGGCACCGCCTGCGCCGCCCGCGCCTCCTCCGCTTCCGAGGCCCGAGCTCACGCACCGGATCGCGACGCCAGAGGATCTGGATTCCACCTGGGCCTCGCGTCCCATGCGCGTCCGCCCGCTCGTCGAACCGGTGAAGCCGCCGCCTCCGCCCGTCTCGCGACTCCGGGGAGCCGCTGCGGTGGTCCCTTCGAGCGGGAGACGGAATCTCTGGATCGCCGCCAGCGTGGTGGCAGCCCTGCTGATCCTCGTCCTGGGAATCCTGCTGGCAAGGCAATCACAGAAACCGGCGCCCGCGGCGCCTCCTCCGCCGGCTCCGACGGTGCCCCTCGCCGCATTGCCAAGCCCCACTCCGGCCGCTCCGGTTGAGATCACGCCCAAGCCAGTGCCGACCCCCGCCGCGCCGGCTGCCACAGCGAAGCCCGTGGTCAAGCCGAAACCAACGGTTCAGATCCCGAAACCCCCACCGGCTCCCCTGGAGCCCATGAAGTTGGGGGACATGATCCGGCCTGGCATGCCGAACATTGAGGAACCGGAAGTCGGTCAGATCCCCACATACGCCTACCCAGCCGCCGCCAAGGGGAGCGGCAAGAGGGTCAACATCCGCCTCGCCGTCCTGGTGGACGAGACCGGCCGCGTGATCGACGCCAAAATCCGTGACGGCGACAACTCCGGCCTCGGCTTCGAAGAAGCCGCCAAGGAGGCAGCGATGAAGGTGCGGTACGTCCCAGCGACGCGAGACGGCATCGCGGGGAAGATGTGGACGGATCTGATGCTGGAGTTCGCGGAAAAATAGGGAAGTGTAGATCGCACCGTGTCGCGGCCTACGGGCGCCACTGACCCGAATCACGACATAACTCTCGCCCATGTCCTCCCAACCCGTCTCCCCCGCCCCACCAAGGGTTCCTCTACGCGCCCCTGGGAGCGCCGGCGTCCCGCCGGCCAGCTAACTAACCCCGCTGTTTTCCCAACGCCCTCCTCCATTCGGCCACCCCAACCAATATTTCGGCCAAGATTCCATATAGAGAAGGCCCCCGCCGCTACCGGTGAGCCAACTCTCCATATAGAGAATTCAATTTCCTATATACAAAGTTGACTCGCCGCCAGCGGCGAGCCAATTCCCCCCATAACGAGGCCAACTTTCCATATAGTTTGGAGGCTCGCCGCTGCCGGTGGTAGTGGTCGGAGACGACCCAAGACGGATTTCTATATGGAGAGCTATCCATTTCATATGGATTGGATGTCGCGAGGCGATCGGATTCCTCCGTTTCATATGGATTGACTAGCAAATCATATGAATTTAGCTCTACGGAGCGTTCAAACCTCTCCAAATTATATGGAGGGCTCGCCCCCGTATATAGGCGGATGGAGCTGGAACCTTCCGCAGTGCTCGCGGAACGCTCCGAAGTCGTCGAGAGCCGGATATCACGTCGCGCTGAAGCGATCGGCGTCGCTACAAGGCATGTCGCGGACGGCCTCACTTCCGGACCGGCCTCGGAGGAACCCGCACCTCGGGCGTCCACGGCGGAAGATCGAAGAACGAGGCGTCGTCCGCTAGCCGCAGGCCGGGCACCCACTCGTCGAGCTCGCCGATATCGAAGCGGCAGAGGCGAGGGCATGCGCCGGTGGAGATGGGTCCGCGGCACTGATCCAAGGTGGGGTTGATCCTGATGTCGCTGGACAACGTGGGCGCTTGCAGCGATGCGCTGGGCGGTCAGCTTCTCCCACTGTGGCTGATTCGCAGATTGGAGTATGATATGATAGAGTATTCAGACTTAGACAGGGGAGGATTACACATCGTGTGCATCCACGACGAGCCTGAACACCTAGGCGGCCACTCAATGTCTAGCCCTTTCAAAGGGCTGGGCAGAGGCGCTAAAAACCGTAGGAGGGTGGTAGCGGTTTTTCTCTTGGCTTCTGTGACTCTGTTTACTCTGCCTAGTCCTGCCCATGGAGGTGTGGGGATTTCCTTCGATATTTTTTCTGTTGGTCCTCTCTCGTTTGGGGTAGATCTGGCACTAGAGGAAGCTTTCCCCCTTGCGGCTCTTTTTATCGTGGGGAAAGCATTATTCAGTTTCTTTTCGAGTGATAGCCGTGACAGCGGTGATTCCTATTCGGCTTCGTACCCCAGCGGAGGTCTTTCGAGCGCACCGGTGATTGTCACCTCCAGAGTGACGATAGACAGAGACGATCATTTACACGGAGAGCCCATCCGAATAAAATATAATGAATTGATTCATGACAATAGGATAAATCTACCTCGAGGCGGATGTCTTGAAATTTCGGATGATGGCAAAATGATTTTTAGGAACTCGTCGTTTTCTGGATACGCTTATATTCATTACAATCATACCCTGAGTGTTTGGGACGATAAAGGAACTCCAGTCCTAGTCGTGGTTCCGCAAGGGGATCAGACTCTAATCTTGCAAGAGAAGTCGCCGCGAGCTTCTGAGGTTCTTGGTATTCTATTTGGTTCAGTAGTGAGGAAGTTGGGATGAAAAACCAATGGCTCGCTGTCTCTGGCCTCATTCTATCCATGATTGCCTCTTCGGTTCATGCGCAAAAAGCTCCTTGCCGCGAGAAGCTTATTAAGCTATGTGACGTTAAGGATCAAAATGGTAATCCGATCTGCGAAATCCTGAAACAGGATGCGGTGGAAGACCCAGAATCGATAGCTCAGTTCTTAGGGAGCCTTAGTGGTGTTTCAGAGCCCCTGAGGGAAGACTTGATGTGTGCTCGCCTTTTGGGCAACAAGAGGATTGTAAATCTTCAAGTTAGTTTGACTTCTCCGCCCGTATTTTATTCTGGGCAAGGACGCTGGAGTGCAGGCATCCAAGATCCTCTCTATGGAGAGTTAATCGCTGCTCAACAAAAGTTGGCCGATTTGGACAAAAAAGTCTCAGATCAGGCCGTTGTTGATATTGCCGGATTCATTACGTCGGTCTCAGTTAAGTACGCAAGGGGTGAGCTTTCATCCTTCAATATCGATATTACACAGGCTGAGTTGAAGAGCATAAAAACTCAATATGCAACCGGAAATCTTGATGCCATTGTCCAAGCGCTAAGGCTAAAGATCAAGGAGGCTTACAAGGCCTACATGATCACCGGCCTTGAGAACAAGAAGGGCAAGCCTCCGGGTATTTAGCAGCAAACTACTCCTTATGCGGACTCCCTGAATCCCTCGGAACCACTCGACTTGTTCTCATGGGATCACTGGGATGACAATCAAGCATTTTCTCCGAGCCGGGGCGAACAGCCTCGATCGCAACTCACCCTCGTTCATAGAGAACTTTACCTTCCTTCATCGCTCGGGCCAGGAAGTGCCCGGGAGAGTCTTTCCAGGCGGCGGCTTCCTTCTGGCTATAGACCAGAATGTCCTTGGACACTGGGAAATGGGCGAGGGCACGCCACAACAAGGCCGCCTCGCGGCGCCGACTGCGCTGCTTGCCGAAGCCCTCCTGCTCGATGACCAATAGGTCGACATCCGAGTCGGGACGGGCCTCGCCGCGGGCATGAGAGCCAAACAGAATGATGCGCTCCGGTTTGACCTCGTGCACGATCACCTGTGCCATTTGCGATAGCAGATCCTCTGAGACCTCTGCGAGGGTTTCCATGACATCCCTTCTCGCGACCTCATTCACGGATCGCACAGGAGGAGGATAACAGAGCCTCAGCGGCATCGGCGCCCCTCCGGGCTGGTGACCGAGATGCGCCTTCGCGCCGGAAAACGTTGGGTGGGTGGGGTAGAGACGTTCCCAGCCCGTTCACGATAACGTGCGGGCTCCCGACCTGCTGGTCGCCGCCCTCGACGCCACCGACCGGCCACGGCGCCGGTGAGTACCGACCGGTCGCCGTTCGGCGGCCGGTCAGCGCGGCGCCGTATT
>DATIOS010000217.1:0-2805 GCA_035472915.1 Thermoanaerobaculia bacterium | reverse complement strand
CTGGAGTTCAACGCCCGCTTCGGCGATCCGGAAGCGCAGGCGATCCTCTTGCGCTTGGAGGACGACCTCCTTCCCATCCTGGCCGCCGGTGCGGCCGGGCGGTTCGAGGCGCGGCGTCTCTCCTTCCGGCGCGAAGTCGCGGCATGTGTCGTTCTGGCCAGCCCCGGCTATCCTGGCAGGCCAATCCATGGTGAGCCCATCCGCAGCCTCGATCGCGCCGCGGCGCTGCCGGGCGTCGAGATCTTCCACGCCGGCACCGCCGTCGATGCTGCCGGCGGCGAGCTGGTGAGCGCCGGGGGGCGGGTCCTCTCCGTTTGCGCCGTCGATCCCGATCTCGGGGAGGCGCTGCGGAAGGCCTATGCCGCGGTAGCCGAGATCGACTGGCCTGGCAAGGTTTACCGACACGACATCGGCCGCCAACTGCTCGACCGGACTCCGCTCGATGCCGGCGATTGACGCCGGGAGCCGCCACTGCAACAATAAGCACGAGGTTAAGAGCCTACAAAGTCGTCGACCTGCGGGCGCCTGGTACTCTTCCTGCATAAGGAAGCCGGGTCGCTGTCGCTCATGAAACGGAAGTAACCCAATGAGTGGATGTAGCGGTTGTGCTTTCAAAGGGATGTCGACGGCGGTCGAAGACACGTTCGTCGGCGTGCGGTTTCGCGAAGAGACCAATCTGACGCTCTGCTCGACGGGCGGGCGCACCTACGCCAGGGGGGAAAAAGTGGTGGTGGAGCTGGAGTCGGGACCGGCGTTCGGCCATGTCGAGCAGTCTCCCATGCCGGTTTTCAAGCCTTGCCAAAAATCGAGCGCCCGGCCGATTCTGCGCCCGGTCGACGACAACGACCTGGCCTCCTATGACCGCCAGTGCCAGAGCGAGGTCAGCGGCAAGCTCTATGCCCAGGAGCGCTCCCGCGCGCTCGGCTTGGAGATGAAAATCTCCATGGTCGACTTTTCTCTCAGCGGCAAGAAGGCGACGTTTTACTTTACATCCGAGGGAAGGGTGGATTTCCGGCAACTCGTGCGCGATTTGTCGAGCCGGTTTTCCGTGCGGGTGAAGATGGTGCAGGTCGGAGCGCGGGACGAAGCGGGTTTGATCGGCGGCATCGGCATCTGTGGCCGCACCCTCTGCT
This sequence comes from Thermoanaerobaculia bacterium, assembly GCA_035472915.1. Lineage (GTDB taxonomy): Bacteria > Acidobacteriota > Thermoanaerobaculia > Multivoradales > UBA5704 > DATARR01. The sequence goes on along the minus strand of DATIOS010000217.1, from coordinate 1,672 downwards.
GCTCGACCTGGCTCAAGGACTTCCGGCCCATCTCCATCCAGATGGCCAAGAGGCAGAACCTCAGCCTGAACCCGTCGAAGATCTCCGGCCAGTGCGGGCGGCTCCTCTGCTGCCTGGCCTACGAGGACGATCAGTACAAGACTCGAACTCCCGACGACCGGCCTGCGGCGGCCTTACCCACAGCGTAGATCCAACCTCGCCCAATGGAATCGAAATGGCCACTCGCAAACTGATACGCCCGGACATGAACGAGCTCAAGAAGGACCTCCCCGGCCGCAGCGTGCGCCGCAAGCAGTCGCCGCCCGAGCAGACCAACGCCGAGGAGTGCTACTACCTCAAGCAGATGGCGGCGAAGACCCCGATGGTGGTCATCCTCACCGACGGCGAGGAGCTGCGCGGCTGGATCGAGTGGTACGACAAGGGCTCCCTCAAGCTCAACCGGCACCAGGGTCCCAACCTCCTCATCCAGAAACACTTCATTCGCTACATGTTCAAGGAGGAGGAGCTGAAGCGGCGGAGCAAGCGGATCAACGGCGGCGAAGAAGAACGGTGACCGTTCCCGCTTCGCCGCCTCCGGCGCGACCCGTCCTCGCCCTGACGCAAGGCGACCCGGCGGGCATCGGTCCTGAAATCCTGCTCAAGCTCTTCCTGGAGCCCGCCGCCTCGCTCCCCTGGCAGCCGCTGCTGGTGGCGGAGCGGGCGGCCCTTGAAGCCCTCCGTCCGTCTCTCCCCGGCGTTCCCTGGGACCGCCTGGTCTACCTGTCTGGCGCCCCCGCCACCCGTTTCGACCTGCCGGCCAACGGCATTCCGGTGTTGGACCCGGTGGGAACCCACCGCGCGCTCGATCTCGGCTCCTCGGGACCGGCGGACGCCGCCGGGGCCATGGCCGCCCTCGACGCCGGCATCGATCTCGTGGATTCGGGAGTCGCCGACGCCTTGGTCACGGCGCCGGTGGCCAAGGGCTCCATCGCCCGCCATCATCTCCCCGGCTTCAAGGGGCACACGGACTACCTCGCCGAGGTCTGCGGCCTGGAGCGCTACGGCCGCGACTACCTGATGGCCTTTCTCGCCCCGGAGCTCCAGGTGGCGCTGCTCAACGTCCATCTCCCCCTGCGCGACGCCCTGGATGGCATCACGGGCGAGGCGATCGGCGACTCCCTCGCCTGTCTCGACCGCCACGCCGGCGGCAGGATCGCCCTCGCGGGGCTCAATCCCCACGCCGGGGAAGGTGGGCTGCTGGGCACCGAGGACGACGAGGTGCTCGCTCCAGCGGTGGCGGCGGCCCGCGATCGGGGCCTCGACGTCCATGGGCCCGAGAGCGCCGACTCCCTCTTCGCCCGCGCCCGCCGCGGGGAGTTCGACTGGGTGCTCGCCCTTTACCACGACCAGGGGCTGATCGCCGTCAAGACATCCTCCTTCGGCCTGGCCACCAACTGGACCCTGGGCCTCCCGTTCCTGCGCACCTCGGTCGATCACGGCACCGCCTTCGGGCTCGCGGGAAAGGGCCTGGCGGACGCCACGCCCCTCGCGGCGGTGGTGGAGACGACGCTGAAGCTGATCGCGGGCGGGCTGCCGAAGAAGGAGCGTCAGGGGGCGGATGAGCCTAGGCGCTAACTTTGACGCCTCGGAGCCTCCCCCCACCCAAAGCCCTCACCCCCTAACCCCCTCTCCC
>DATIOS010000216.1:0-2685 GCA_035472915.1 Thermoanaerobaculia bacterium | reverse complement strand
CGCCGAAGCCGAGCGCTTCCGCCAGCGGCTGGCGGCGGCGGGAGCCGACGCGGTCGTCGCCACGCTGGCGGACGCGGTGAAGGCCGTCCAGCAGTCGCCGGCGGAAATCCAAGCAGTTGAGGTCGAAATGGTTGTCCAACGGCCGGGAGACGAGCAGGCGGCTTGATTGATTCCATTCTGGAGAAAGAAAATTTCGATGATCATTTCCGACACGGACCTCCGCGAGCTTCAGGAGGCGCACGACAGGCTGGAGAATCCCGGGCTCGCGGCCAAGATGATCTCCGTGCTGGGTAGGCCCATCGAGCTCGCGCTCGTCCGCATGCCTTCCGGCCTGCAAAGAAAGGTCCACTCGATCACCCAGAAATCGATCGAAAAGGCCCTCGACGTCGCCATTGGCAGTCTGCGGAAAAGCAAGCCGCCGGGAAGCAGGAGGTCGAAGGACCGCTTGCACAAGGTTTTCACCGCCGCCTCGGGAGCCGCCGGAGGCGCCTTCGGAGTGGCAGGTCTGGCGGTCGAGCTGCCCGTTTCCACGACCGCAATGTTGCGATCGATCGCGGACATCGCCCGCAGCCAGGGAGAGGATCTGCGGTCGCCGGAGAGCCGATTGTCCTGCCTCCAGGTGTTCGCTTTAGGCGGACCCACTCCTGCCGACAACGCGGGCGAAACCGGCTACTATGCCCTCCGCTTCGGCCTTTCTGCCACCATCAAGGAGCTGGCGCAGATCGTCACTGAGCGGGGTGCGGTGCGCGAGGGCTCGCCGATTCTCGTCCGTTTCGCGACGGCGATCGCTTCGCGATTCGGAGTGACCGTGTCAGAAAAAGTGGCGGTCCAGGCCATCCCCGTCCTTGGAGCCGTTGGCGGCGCGGCGATCAACGTCCTCTTCATCCATCACTACCAGGCCGTCGCCCGCGGCCACTTCACCGTCCGGCGCCTGGAGCGGGCCTACGGCGCCACGGTGATCCGTGCGGCCTATGACGCCTTGGGGCCGGCTACGTCTAGGCGGGCCCTCCCTGCCGGATCGCCTCCACATCCAGAACGCGAGCTTTTTCAGGCGGGTTCTCCACTGCCCAAACCAGCGTGGCAATCATCTGGCGAAGTGTGACGAGCCCGAGACGCCGTGCGGTGCCACGCACACCTGAGAACCGCTCGGCCATGGCGTAAAAAGGAATGAGGAGGTAGGGCCAGCGGTGGCCTGGACCCAGCACGTACCAGGGGCGGACGAACGTGGCTGGAAGACCGGTCGCAGTGATCAGTGCCTCGCACTCCGCACGGATGGCCACGTAAGAGCGCATCACCGGCGCCGGCTGCGCCACGCTCAGATAGACGAAATGGCGGATGTCCGCCTCCTTTGCCGCTGCCACCGAAGCACGCACAGAGCCAAGGTCCACCTGTTTGAACTGCTCTTCCTTCCAAGGAGCGGGGTGCGACACTCCCACCAGGTGGACGAAGGTATCGGCCGGCGCGACCTGCGAAGCAAAAGACGCAGCGTCCAGCGCGTTTCCTTGCACGGCGCCGCATCCGGGCGGTAAGCGTTTCTCTGAGCCGGAACGCACCAATGCACGCACGTCGTGGCCGCGGGCAAGCAACGCGGGAATCAGCCGCTGGCCGAGGTATCCGGTGCCACCGGTGACGAAGACGCGGCGGCTGGCGCTGGAAGTCTCCATGATTGTCCTCCTGTCGTCCCAGTCTACGCGGGAACGGAGGAGGTTGGATGAGGTGCCGTTCTTCCTACGCCCGGTTCTTCCTGAGCGATCCGAACCACATATAGGCGCACAGCCCCAGGAAGAAGACGAGCGAGACGATCTGGGAAATGGGCATGTTGTCGAAGAACGGCGTCTTAATGAGGTCTTCCTTGTACCAGGGGAAGAGGCGCAGACCAGCGCCGAAGACGCCGCCCAAGGCGCCGCCGGCCATCAGTCCGGAGGCGATGATGACGCCGCGCTCGAGGATGGTTCGCCCTTCCTCGCCTCCCACCCGCTCGGAACGCTTGGTCAGCCAATGAGAGAGAAAGCCGCCCACCAGGGCCGGCGTATTCAGCTCCAAGGGAAGGTACATGCCCAGCGCGAAGATGAGGGCAGGTACGCCCAGCATTTCCATGATGAGCGCGATCACCGCTCCAGCGCCGAAGAGAATGTAGGCCACCGGCTGGCGGCTCATGAAACCCTGCACCAGTGCCTTCATGATCGAGGCCTGGGGGGACGCCAGCACCACACGCAAGTCACCCGGCGCCGATTCGCCGAACTGGAAGGTCTTGGCCAGCAGCACGATAGTCAGCGCCGCCGCCACCGCCGAAGCCACAATGCCCAGGAACTTCACCCGCTCCTGAACGGCCGGCGTCGAGCCCAGCCAGTAGCCGGTCTTCAAGTCTGTGATCGTTTGCCCCGAGACCGACAACGCCGTGCACACCATGCCGGCAATCGCCATGACGAAGAACATCCCCGTCGTCCCCGACAGGCCAAAGCGCAACAGCACGACGGAGGAGACGATGATGGTCAGCATCGTCATGCCAGACACAGGATTGCGCGCTGTGGTGGCGATGGCGTTGGCCGCCACCGAGGCGAAGAAGAAGGAGAAGACCAGCGTCAACACCAACCCCACCAGCGCCGCCAGGAGCGCCCCCTCCAGCGTGGTGAAGAACACTCCGGCGGCCACTGCCGTCAGCACGACGCCGATCAGGATGACCAT
>DATIOS010000215.1:0-7014 GCA_035472915.1 Thermoanaerobaculia bacterium | reverse complement strand
GCCGCCGTGCGCCTGGACGATGTTCCGCGAGACGGTGAGGCCGAGGCCGACGCTGCCCAGGTCCTGGGTTCCCGGCACCTGGTAGAGAGGCTCGAAGATGGCCTCGCGGTACGCCGCCGGCACGCCAATGCCGGTGTCGGTCACGGTGAAACGGACCCGACCTTCCCAAGGTTGGACCCGCACCGTCACGGCGCCACCTGCCGGCGTGTGGGAGAGGGCGTTGCGCAGCAGGGCCGGCAGCAGTAGCTTGACCCGCTCGCGGTCGGCAAGCACGCGAGGCGCCTCCGGGTCCACGTTCGCGGTCAGCTTCACCTGCTTCTCCTCGAAGCGGGGAGAGAGAGAGCGAACCGAGTCCTCGACCAGCTCGCCAGACGGAATGGGCTCCAGATGGAGCTGCTGGCGGCTCTCTTCCATACGCGACATGGCTTGGAGGCTCGCGGCGACCCCAGCGAGGCGTTCGGTGTCGGCGCGCGCACCGGCCAGCCGTTGCTTCTGGTGGGAGGTCAGCGGTCCCAGCCCTTCGTCGTCCAGGTCGTTCAGGGCCGAACGCAAAGGATTGAGCGCCCTTTCGACGTCGTGAGCCGCATTGGCCAGCAGCACGGCATTCACCTCCCTGCCGCGGAGCTGGTCCGTGACGTCCTCGAGCACCAGGATCAAGGCCTCGGGACTGCCCTGACCGCTGCTGAGGACCGCGCCATGGGGCAAGAAGAAACGCTCGCGCCCTTCGATGGAGAGCCGGATGAATTGCTCGGCACCCGTCTTGGCTATTTTGCCGGCCTCGATCCGTTCGAGCAGCGGGAGGAGCCAGATGCGGTGCTGCTCGGGGAGCGGCTCACCCGGCCGGAGAGCCAGCCGGGAGGATGCAGCCTGATTGGCGAGCTCCACTTTGCGGTCCGTCGAAATTACGGCCACCGCCTCGGGGAGCTTGTCGATGGCGCCCTGGGAGATCCGCCGCGCGCGCAGCAGGCTGGATTGGTCCGTCTCTCGCAGCTCTCGCAGGCCGGCGGCCATGGAATTGAAAGCGGCCGCGAGCTCGCCCAGCTCGTCCTGCGAGGTGATCGGGACGGTGACGTCGAGATGGCCCTTCTCGATTTCTCCGGCCGCTTCGGTGAGCCGTTCCAGCGGCCCCAGCATGGCGCGGGAGAGGAAGAGGATGGCGAGGCCCGCGACGGCGGTGCCGGCGAGCAGCAGCAGAGCCATCTCGCGGCTGGCTTCCTTCGCCAGCTTGCGGGCACGATCGTTGGCGTCCACCATGTTTTGCTGGTTGAGATTCAGGACCTCGTCGGCGGTCCCCTTGATCTGCTGGAAGATCGGGAAGAGCTGTTGGAAATAGAGGCCGCGCCTCTGCTCAAGCGAGAGATTCGGGTCCAGCACCCGCTCCAGAACAGGCACATAGGAGGCATATAGCGTGCTCAGCCGTTGCGCCCGCTCCCCCTCGCCAGGCAGCGTAATGTTGCCGAGCTCCGTCTTCAGGGCCGCAGCGAAGCGGGGACGGTTTTGCTCGGCGATCGTGCGGCCCTGTTGCGGATCGCCGGCCAGGGCGAAGAGGGCGCCACTGTCCATTCGTTCCAGGGCCTCCTTCATCCGCTCGCTGGCGATGACGCTCTGATAGTTCTCGCGCAGGATGACGTCGATCGAGCCGCCAAGGTCGGCGAGCAACGAGATGCTCTGCACTCCCACGGCGATCAGGATTGCGAGCAGCAACACGAATCCCAGGGTCAGCTTGGTGCGCAGCCCGAGGCCTGAGGGTTGGATCGGCGCGTTCGCGTCCATGCAGCCAGTGTCGGCCGCGGCGGGCAAGGAAGTCCGGAAGAAGTCCGAAAGAATTCCTAAAGATCGACGCCGAGAGGGACAGCTTGGCAGACCTCACACCCGGGATCGATGCTCTCGAGGACCCGAATCAATTCACACGAGTACCAATGTAGCCTGGCCCGTCGGTCCGTCGTAGAACAGCACCGAGCTGGCAAGGGCATCACGACCAATTAAGGCGATCAGATTCTGCGACTTGAACGAGCCGCCCATTACCCTCAGCTCGAACCGCGCCCCCATGCCTAAAATCTCCAGCGACGCGAAATACACGGGCACCTCATGATCCGAATGAGAGGCCGAATTCATTTTTGTAACATCAATAGCCTTGAGTCCGAGCTCGGCAGCCGCTTCCATGTCGATGCACGAAGAGCTCGCCCCGGTATCGATCAGCGCTTCTCCAACAATGGGATTGGCCAGCTTCTTTCCCCGGTTGACCAATTCCTGAGCTACAGAGGCGGGAAAATGTAGGGCGATCTGAGCAGTTGGGCCTTGCCATTGGAGTGCGTGCGAGGGTGGCAACACTCTTGCGTTGCCGTCCGGGCCGATGATCTCGGCTCTTGGCTCAATATGTAGAAGGGGCACGCAAGATCCCTAGACTCAGCGAGGGAATAGAAACGACCGGCTCTTCGCTACGAACCTGCCGCACCAGAAAAGGCTCCAGCCCGAACCTGCGAACACCCTCAGTCACGGCCTCGGCGTCGTTGGCGAAGACTCCTATCAATTCGTCGCCCTGGATCAGAGCAAATTGACCAAGCGGCAGCCTATTCTTGATCTTGGAATAGACGGCGATCTCTCTTTCGAACATATCCTCAGCACCTCCGAGCCCCTTTAGCGTATCATGGAGCTATCCCTCCACCAACTCCGCCAGAAACCGATATCCCACCCACGGTTCCGTCCCGATATAGCGAGGATTTGCGGCGTCGGGCTCCAGCTTGCGGCGCAGCGAGCCGACGTGGACGCGGACGGTATCGACGGTGGTGGCTGGGGCACCTTTCCAGACTTTGGCGATGATCTGACGCAGGGTGACCGGCCTTCCGGCGTGACCGGCCAGCAGCTCGAGGATGGCCAGCTCGGTGGGGGTGAGGCGCACGTCCTGACCGTCACGGACGACGGTACGGCGGGCGCGGTCGATTTCCAGGCCGGGGAAGCGGAGCACCTCCGCCACCGGCCCGGCTTCGGCACGGCGGATCTGCGTGCGGACGCGGGCCAGCAGCTCGCGCAGGGAGAAGGGCTTGGTGATGTAATCGTCCGCTCCGCGGTCGAGGGCGCGCACCTTGTCCTCCTCTTCGCCGCGCACCGAGAGAACGATCACAGGCGTGCGATCGATGCGGCGCACAGCGGTGATCACGGCCAGACCATCCGCCCGAGGCATGGCGAGGTCGGTGATCACCAGGTCGGGCCGGCTCTCCTCGAAGCGCGCCTTGCCTTCCATGCCATCGGCCGCTTCCATCGTGTCGTAGCCGGCGGCGGCTAACTCCCGGCTCAAGGTCTGGCGAATCGAAGGATCGTCGTCGACGACCAATACCAGCGGGGTTGCGCGGGTCATCCATCGCCCTCCACGGGATCGGGCGGCTCAGGGGCCGCCGGCAAAATCAGTCTGGCGATAGTACCGCCTCCGGGCCGGTCGAGGAGAGTCAGAACGCCGCCGTTGGCGTCGGCCAGGCCGCGGGCGATGCGGAGCCCCAAGCCACCCGCCGCGCTATCGCCCGCCGCGTCGTCCGCTGTCCGCCGCAGGTCGCGCGTCCCCTGAAGCATCCGCTTGACGCCCGGCGGGACGCCGGGGCCGCGATCCAACACTTCCAGCCGGACTCGGCTCTCCGGCTCCGGGCTGGCGGCAAGCTCGAGGGGGCGGCCGGAAGGCGCTGCACGCGCCGCGTTCTCCAGCAGGTTGACCAGCGTCTCCAGGGCCAGCGAGGGATCGGCCCAAAGATCCGGGCAGTGAGGCTCAACCCGGATCTCGACCGTGCGATCCGCGAGGATGAGCGACAGGCTCTCGCGGGCGGCACGGAAGAGAGAGGACGGCGGAACGGGCTCGGGATGCGGACGCGCCACTCCGCCCTCCAGCCGCGCCAGGGACAGCAGGTTGTCGATGCGGCGCGAGAGTCGCCCCTGCTCCAGCGACAGGCCACCCAGGCTGGCGAGGGCATCGGGCTGGCCCGCGAGCCGGCCTTGCAGGCTCTCGATTTCCAGCCGCATTGCGGTGAGAGGCGTCCGCAGATCATGGGAGACGGCCCGCAGGAGCGACGTCTTCAGCGTGTCGCTCTCCCGCACCGCCTCCAGATGAGCCGCCTCGCCCAGCAGGCGCTCGCGTTCGATGGCGAGAGCGAGGAGGCGGCTGGCGGACTCCAACACCGCCCGCGGCGCCACGGGCCACCGCGCTACCAGGACGCCGTTGGTCTTGCCGCCGACGTGGAGGGGAAGAAATACCGTGCCGCGGGCCTCGGCGATCTCCTGCGTCTCTAGCGCCTGTTGAACGAGATCCCGGTCGATCGGCAGCGGCTCCGGTCCGAAAGTGCTGGCCGGCGCTTCCTCGCCCGCCAGGTAGAGCCCTCCGGACTCGGCGCCGATGGACCGTAGCGTCCGTGCCGCGGCCTCACCCAGGACGCCAGGCCGCTGGCTGGCGGCGAACAGGCTGAAGCAGAGGTCGTAGAGAATCTCCACTTCTCGCTGCCGGCTCTGGGCCTCCTCCGCCCGCTGGCGGGCCGTGGCCACCAGCCGGCTGGCCACCGTCGAAGCGATGAGAAAAGTGATGAGCGCCGCCCAGTTTGCCGGGTCCTGGATCGTCAACGTGCCGAAGGGCGGGAGGAAAAAGAAGTTGAAGCACGCCATGGCGACCACCGAAGCAGCGGCCCCCACGGCCCAGCCGCCCCAGGTGGCAAGCCCCAGGACAAGCAGGAGATAGGCGAAGCCGGCGGTGGTGGCGTTGGCCCCGGCGAGGCGCGCCAGAATGGTGACCAGAGCGGCGGCGAAGGGAAGGGCCACCCAGGCCGCTCTCCCCCGTCTCGAAATCGCGCGCTGGTCGGCGGCCATGAATCCAGTCTATTTCGATTGGGTCGGATTGCTTCAAGTTGCAGAGAAGGAGATCCGGAACCTCACATTCCAGGCTGATATAGACTTGGAGGCCGGAAAGAGCCATGACCATCCAGCCTCCGAGCTCACGCGTCCATCTTCCTCTCGACGCCTTGAATGCGTTCTGTCGCAAGTGGCGGGTTCAAGAGCTGGCCCTTTTCGGCTCGGTCCTGCGGGATGACTTCTCGCCCGAAAGCGACGTGGACGTGCTGGTGACCTTCGATCGGGAGGCGCCTTGGAGTCTCTGGGACGTCATCGCCATGCGCGAGGAACTGGAACAGATGTTGGGCCGTAAGGTGGACCTCGTCGAGAAGGACGCCATCCGAAACCCCTTCCGCCGCCGCGAAATCCTCCGCACCCATCAGGTGGTCCATGCAGCCTGAGGCTCGTCACTTGGCGATCGCGATCTCCGCGTTGACGTAGATCGGCGGACCGTCGTCCTGGTTTCCGCTGGTGTTTTGCGGCACGGTGAAGAAATCGATGGCGCCGCGCTGAAACACCAGAGCCATACTCGATCCGCCGTAGCTGAAGTAGCCGAGCTCCTGGCCTTTCTTCACCGGGTCTCCGGCTTTCACCTCGAGGGTGACCGACGAAATCTCGGTAATTCCAATGGGCATGACGCAGACCATGCCGATCACCGGATCTGGGCTCTCCACGAAGACCAGTCCCCGCGTGTTGACGGAGGCCTCGTAGCCCTGCGAGTAGGTCGCGGCGGTCGGATCGAAGCCGGCGGACTCCGCGTCGCTGAACATCAATCCGCCGACCACCTCGGCGCTGCGAATCACACCGTCGATCGGCGAGTGCCAGCGGTGATAGTCGGCGCCGGAGAGGAACGACTGGAACACGTCGCCGCCGATGAACCGCTCCGTATACTCGCTGCCGTTCAGCATGTTGATGAGCGAGTAGGGCTGTCCTTTGATCCAGAAATTCGCCTGCGCCTGAACGTCGCTCACGTAAGTGACCACGGTGCCGTCGTTGGCCGAAACGATCACCTTGGGATTGTCCGGAGCGGCGATCGGGCGGCATTCCGGCTTGATCTGCCGATGGAAATACGCGTTGAAGGAAGGGAAGCCCCAGTGCGGCAACCCGCGGTTGGGGATTTCGAACTCGTAGAGTTTGTTCTGTTTGTAAGCGGGCGGCGATAGCCAGCCATTGACCCCTTCGTTCAGGACGTACTGGCTTTCGGCGCTGTCCAGGTAGGCGCACCACTCCTGCAGGATGGCCCGGATCGCCTCGTTGAACGCCACGTAGCGGAACGCGGCCTCGCCGGACGGCGTCATCATCATGTAGGTGAACAGGGTCGACACCGGGAAGAAGTTCTGGTCGGCGGGAATCGGACTGTACTCCGGCGCGGTCGTGATGATCAGCTCGAGGGCCGCAAGCAGGTCGGGGATGTCTTGGATGTGCTTGTACTTCGGAGGGACCTGGTTGATCATCTGGGTCACGTACATGCGAACGATCCCGTTGCGTTCGATCAATAGCGCCAGCGCCGCCACGGACGGGCTGACGATCGGACCGCCCCTCGCCCGCCGCTTCGCGACCTCCTGCGCCAGGTTTTTCAGCCAAGCGTCGACCGCCGCCCGATTCTTCGGCAGATAGCCGGCCACCCGTCCAAACGACCTCTGGTACCGCGCCTCGATTGACTGCTCGACATCGTCGCTCATGGATCCCTCCCGCCGTGAGTTTGGTTCTGAAACGTTCTTTTCGCAAGTCTGATGCCAGTGGCGATTTCAGGTGTGCCGCAGGTAGAAGGAGGATGTTGGGATGTCAGCGAGAGGGGCTGACATAGAAGTGACACGTCAGCGACATGTCGGCCCGGATGGTTCGCGCCGATCTCCAGACTGTCCACGCCGAGATCCGGACAGTCCGTGCCGATCTCCAGATGGTCCGGAGCTTACTCTGGATGGTCCGCGCCGAGATCCAGGTGGCCCGTGCCGATCTCCGGGTCATCCGCGCCGACATCCGGATGGCTCGTGCCGATCTCCGGTCGGTCCACGCCGAGATCCGGAGGGTCCGGAGCTTGCTGCGGATGGTTCGTACCGAGATCCGAATAGTCCGTGCCGAGATCAAGATGGTCCGTGCCGAGATCCGGATGGTCCGCGCCGGGCTCCAGATGATCTGGAGCTTGCTCGAGGT
>DATIOS010000214.1:0-8293 GCA_035472915.1 Thermoanaerobaculia bacterium | reverse complement strand
AGCCAGCCCCAGGTCAGCACCTGGGAAGTCGTCGGCAAGCTGGTCTCGAACGCTTTCGTGAAGGCCATCCTGCCCGGGTTCGAGAAGGAGACCGCGGCGGCAAAGAAGCGGTGATAAATCTACTCTGTCGGATTGCCCGACGCACCAACTCAGCGCCCCTTCGGGGCGGACCCTCACCCCCTACCCCCTCTCCCGCCCCCTCCCAACCCCCCACACCGGGAGAGGGGGCTGATTTCGCGATAAAGGACATAGAATGAGTGGCTTAGGTCTGAGGAGGAAAGTGGGTCGGGCGCCGGCAGGTAACAAGCGGAAAACTTTTTTCGGGGCGTTGGCCCATTCTGGCGGGCGGCTCCCCTCCTCAAGCTTGAGAGTCTAGCAGCTCACGACCCAGCCCCCCCGGGGCGGTTTTTGGGCAACGCTTCTCCGCCGGAAGTTTCTCGCCAAGGGCTTTCTGCCGGAAGCCACCCTGGCAACGATTCAACTCTCCAGGGTTCTCATCCGGCAAGGCCGAGGAGTGGAGACGCGGGTTGCTCGTCGATGGCGAACCCATCGAGCGATGGGACCTCGCGATGTACCTTGCTGCGGCTCAAAGATCGGCACCAGGAAGCGCCGAAGCCGGGCCTGCTCGAACTATCCTCATGAAGGCGCGGAACGATCCGAGCCTGCGGTTTTAGGTTTGAGGGCGCCCAATGCGAAGACCCTGGACAGTGACTTTCCTGAGCATTTTTTTCGTCCTCGGAGCCTTGATCAGCGCGACATCTTTGATCGCCTTGGCCACGCCTGGCGGTTTCCTCGAACCCATGTGGCGGCTCAATCCAAAGGCCAGGGAGCAATTCGCCAGCATGGGTACCTGGGCCTGTGTGCTCATGGCCGTGGTCTCGTTTACATGTGCAGCGGCTTCCGTGGGTCTTTGGCGCGGCCGGCGCTTCGGCTACATCCTCGGTCTCACCCTGCTCGTCGTCAGCCTGCTGGGTGACCTCGCGAACGCCCTGCTCGGCCTCGAGCCCCGGGCCTGGGTGGGCGTCCCCATCGCGGGGCTCTTCCTCGCCGTCCTCCTTACCGGTAGAGCCAGAACTTTTTTCGCAAGAGGAGGACCTTAACGAGAAGATTCTCAGCGACAGTCGCCCCTTGGTGGCTTCATCGTTCTGTCTGCCACTGCGACGTCCGCATCCCCATCCACCGGAGGCGACAGTCCAGGCGCCGGCGGCGCGATCGCCACCGGGTCCGCGATCGCCGAGGAAGCCGGCGTCGGCTCCGGGTCGAAAGCCCACGCCGAGCCCCGAAGAGCCCGAGCTGCTCCGGATCGCCGGCGCCGCTCGCGGCCCTCCCTGGGCGTGGGGGAGCACACCCACCGCTCGGGTGTCCCAGGAGGGCTGTTGTGGGGAGGATTAAGAGGGTCGCTCAAGCTCTGCGGAGCGCGCTGCCCAGCGTGCTCGACTTGCGATTGCAGCGCGCTGAACTGCGCTTCCAGGGCGCTACGGCGGGCCTCCTCGGGGGTGCAGCTGAGCAAATGGGCCTCGTGAGAGCATTTAATGTTAGCCGCGATTCACGATCGGTCCGCGTTCCGCCAGTCGGAGCTGGACTGTCTTTTCAATCGATGTCACTTTACGCTCGGCTTTCCGTCGCCTTTCGCACCAATCGATAACCTCGGCTTTGATCCATGCTCGGCCCCTCTCGGAGATAGGGTAATTCGGCGGGAATGGATCAATGTCCAATCTCATAAGCTCATAGAGCGTGGATTTCTTGAGGCCGGTAATGCGTAGAACATCGGCGCGCCTGATCAGTTGTGGATCGCTGGACATATTAAATCCTCCGAAACGGTGAAGCAGCGGCGCAATTCTAAATAATTAGAGCTGTGAATGTCAACATTTATTTTTTTGAACTTATGCCGCTCAATAGGGAGTTTGTCCGACCTCGGCCAACTCGCCAAGATCGAACCCAAGGGATGGACTCGAATTACTTTCGTGCACTTGCCACGTGGCAAGATTTGTGTCCCTTCCCTCTCGGAATAACGCGATAAGACTTCCGACTAAAAGAGAAATATGCGAGGTGCCTGTGATTCCGAATTCCGCGGCATCACATCCGAACCTGCTCCCAGCCCCCACACTGAGACAAAGAGTTAATCATGATTAAGTTTTGGCGATGGTAGGACTTCCTTCGGGATCACTTGTGAGCCCCCAGCCTGAGCCTTTGGCGCCGGCCCGCTTTTTTTGGTGAGGCCCTTAGCGGGTCAGGCGAGAGACAAAGAGCGTCGAGGGCAGGCGCGCTCGGCCCCCTGCTCCGAGACTCGCTGAGCGGGCTCCTTCGCGGGTTTCTCTTCGTCGTCCTTCATCATCATCATCTCGACCTCGTCGGGCCTTGTGGGAGCTTGCGGAAAGGTCCGAGGGTGGGTGGGGGTGCGCAGCGCCAGCGGAGCGGGAGGAGCTTTCCGAGCCCTGTGGGAGGGGTGGAAAACGCGGAGCGCTTTTTGCGGAGCGTTTTCAACGCCTTCCATAGGGCGTCAGCTTCCACAGGCCGGGAGGGGTCCCCCCGGGTTGGGCGGGAGGCTTGCGCGTCGTCGTCTGTCAGCTCGGAGTCGCCGGGCCCGCGCCCCATATCCCCTCCCCTCCCGCTTGAGCGCGAAGCGCGAATGCGGGCAAGCTGGTATGTATGGAGTGGCGGAGCCGCGTAATACATACCACCTGCTCGCTCCTGCTGCGACCACCTTACCAGGAGTCTCCTCACATGCCACGCCGCCGATATTTAGCGTTGGCGGTAATGCACACTCAGAGGCGCGGCGGTGTGCTTTTCTTCCGCCTGGTTTGCGGCGAATTTAGTTAACTAAACTTCAGGGAAGGCCGTCTCGAAAGCGCTTCGGCCTTGCTATGGCCGACCCAAGGCGCCGAAGCACGGGAGGCGGCATGGGGATCGCTTGCGAGCCCCACCGAAATAAAGGCCGCCGCCTTGGCGCGGCCCTCTGTTCTATGCGGGCGATTTTTACGCCCGCATAGAACACGGCTTGCACCGGAGCCTACCCGGTGCTAGCCGCTGGTTTTCGGGATGCCAGAGCGCGAGCGCTTCATCCCCTCGCAGCCCAAGCCAAGGGACACCGCATGCCTCTTTCTCCTGGTTGGATTCCTTCGCCGGAATGGCCGGCTGCCTCGACCGACGGCGATGCGGGGTCACTTTTTCGGGATCGCTTGCGATCCCCTTTGGAGACCATTGCCGGCACCTCGGCGCCGGCCCATGTTTTTTGGAGGCGCGAGAGTTTGATTCCCACCCGATCACAGTCGGGCCGGCCTGCTCCGGCCCGACTTGCTCAGGCTGGCCCCCCTGCACCTGCTAGCTGGTTCTCGAGGGCCTGAGCAGTGTTCGCCGTCAATGCTGCCAAAATCGCGGTATCAAGGCCGAAACTGCTGCGCGATTTGTCTGCGGGGTGGGACTGCCCTTTGCGGAAGATATTGCGGCTTGAGGCACCCGGAGGCGGAGCTGGCCACCGTGGAGACTGAGGTCACGAGACGGACCTTGAGGGGCGTAAATGCCGCGAATAATTTCGCTGGCGAAATTTTTTCCGAGCCCGAAATTTCGCTAGCGAAATTTCTCCGCTCCCGCAACTTGGCTCCAGGAGTTGTAGCCTCAACCCTAAATGACCATTTTAGGCTAGATCCAGAGCCGAAAATTCTAGACTCATCCGAATTGATCCTACTTGGTTCCTATCAGCGGATAGCACCCGGATCGGTGCTCGGCGCAAGATCCCGAGCCGCGGGCATCTATCTGCTAAACAGGCGAGCATTCCTGAGGAAGTAATTTATTCCATCTCGCCGGTCGATTTGCCGAGACGCGAGCCGCGCTCCAATGAGACCCGCTCAGCAGGAATCGGCATATCCACAAGGACCTCGGGAGCTGCCAAGGCGACCTTCTACCCCGATCCGAGCAACGCGAGGTGAGGTCTCCGATCTGAGCAACGCGAAGGGAGGAGCCAGTCGTTTTGGCCCTCGCGCTTTTTGCGAGGGTCAAAACATGGCTGGCTCCTCACCAGCTGTCAAACTAACCAAGGGGGAGGGGGAGTCTCTGTCGCCTCATGACGGTTCGGTTTGGTCGGACGCTCCCCTGTGCGAAACCTCGCAATAGGCCCGACGGTGAGAAGCTAACAAAGGAACGACCGACGAAGCCAAACGCCCAGGGTGGCGCTGGAGCGCCCTGGGGCGGGGGGCGGCGTGAAGACTTCGCCCAGGCCAGCGCTTCGGGCAGGCGGGCTTTACCGGCCGCTGGCGGCAGCGTTGAAGACTGAGCCAACCCAGCCCGCCTCCTCACCCCACCCGGCGCAACTCCTGCAACCACCCGCGGGCCAGCTCGGCGGTGACGGTCTCCTGTTCGACGGCCTGGAGAAAGAGCTTGACAGAGGCAAGAGTCTCCCGGGCGACCCGTTGCGCAGCGAAGATCGGAGTCAGCTCGGCGGCGATCACCTTGACCTCGGCCGTCCGCCCGTCCTCCAGGTAGAGCACCGCGAGCTCCAGGGTGGCGACCGCGGTGTCATAGGCGATTCCCCGAGTGAGGAACTCTCTCCGCACTTGATCGAGCAGCGTTTCGGCTTCGCCGCGCCGGCCCAAGCCGGCGGCGATTTTTGATTGCAGCCATATGACCCGCACGTTGTCGAGCAGGCGGTCGGCGGACTCCGCCATGGCCTGCACCTCAGGCAGCCGCTCGCTGGCCTGCTCATATCGTTTCAGGTGGAGCAGGTTGACGATCCGATTGAAGCGCACGCCGAAAAGGAGCCGCGGCTCGTGCGGTCCGTTGATCCGTGCCTCGGCCTCCTGCAACGCGGCTAGGGCCTGCTGGGGCTGGCCCTTCTGTTCTAGAGTCCCGGCTTTGTTGAGAAGAATGCGGCCCGCGGCTTCAGGTGTGGCTAGGGCGAGTGCCTGGTCGTGCAGCTTCAGGGCCTCGGCGAAGTTCCCCTGGTGGCGGCGGAGCGACGCCTGCATGTCCGGTAGTCGCCAGGCCGCGAGGGGGATGGGAGTAGCGCCGGTCCAGAGCGCCCAAAGTTCGGCGGCGCGAGAGAGGGCTGCCTCAGCCCCCGGGAGCGTTCCGCCCACCCGCCTCGCGTTGCCGAGGAAGATCCAGGCGTAGCCCTCGATTTTCTGTCGCCGCTCGCCTTTTCCTGGCGCTCGCTCGGCGGCGCGGAGGGCGAGCTCGGCGAGCTTCAAGGCCCGCTCTGCATCGCCGGACGCGACCTCGGCGCTCTCATGGCAGAGCCGCTCGACGAAGCGCCAAATCGTGACCTCCCAGGAGTCCTCGGCGGAATAGGTTTGGATTGAAGGGTCGTCCAGCTCCACGAGGAGGGCGGCGAGTGCCGCGCGGCGGACGTCAGTCAGGCAGCCGTCGAGCGCGGAGAGAGCCGTTTCCAGGTCCTTGAAAAGGCCGGCGGTGAAGCTGACCAGGGCGGAGCGGCCGGCGCGCACGGCCGGCAGATTGCACGCCTCGACCAGCTCGAGCGGCAGCCCTATGCCCTCCACGATCTGCTCGTAGCCTCTGCGCGGCATCCGTTCGCCGCTCTCGTAACGCCTCACCGTCCGAACGTCGAGGCGGGCGTTCGCCGCCACCTCCTCCTGGGACAAGCCCTGGAAGGCCCGCAGTTGCGGCAGGAGGACCGCCTGGTCCTCCGGTTCCATGATGGGTTCTTTCATCTTCCCCTTCCCCACCTCTGCGTGCACACTTTGAGGGCACGAAGGTGTGATTTTTCCCTGCAACCCGTCCGGGCGGCTGCTTCCAAGCCGCCTGGTTTGCTCCGGAAAGGAGAGTTTCCCATGTCGCGAATCCCCTTGGTCCCTAGCGTCGTCCTCCTGCTGCTCGTCCTCCTCTTCGTCGCTGCCCCCTTCGCCTCGGCTGCGGCGCCGCCCGGCCGAACCATTCGCTCCGCAGTGAGTCCGTTAGAGGCCTCAGCCTCTCTAAGCCAGATTTGGAGTTGGCTCACCGGCGGCTGGGGCAAGAACGGCTGCATGATCGACCCGAACGGCCGCTGCTTGCCGGGAACCGGCGCCACACCTGCTCCGCCGGCCAGCCCGGCGACGAGCCCCGGCGGACAACGGCTCGGGCCACTGCGGGAGTTGACCTGAATCCGAAAGTCCGGCGGGCCGCTCCTTGCCGGCCCGCCGACTCACTCCTCGAAGCGGAGTCGCGGGTTGTGCTGCGCCCTTTCAAGATACCGCAGGATGCGCCGTGCCAGCTCCACGGTGAGCCGCTCGGCTTCTGCGGCTTCGCAGAAGAGACGCAACGCCTTCTCGGCTTCCTTGTGGACGCGTTGCGCCTCGAAGATCCAAAGCGTCTGCTTCGCCAGGGCCTTGACCTCCGCGATCCTTCCCTGGCCGCGGTAAAGGACGGCCAGCTCCAGGGTCGCCTTCGCGAAGTCGAAGGCGATGTTCCGCCCGCGGAAGGCCTGCCGCACCTGCTGGAAGGCCTCTTCCGCCTCTGGCTCACGGCCAAGACCAGCGTCGATCCGGCCGCGGAGCCAGAGGACGCGAAAGCGGTTCAGCTCGTAGCCGAGGTCCAGCGCCATCTCCGCAATCGGCCCCAGCAGGGCCTCCGCTTCCGGGAATTTTCCCAGGTGGCATTGGTTCACTGCGCGGTTGAAATGCAGGCCGAATAGGCTTTGCGGGTCGCGCTGTCCGTCAATCCGCGGCTCCGCCTCGTCCAGTGTCGCAAGTGCTCGCTCGGGTTCGCCCATCTGCTCCAGCGTACCTGCCTTGCTGAGGAGGATGCGCCCTTTCGCCTCCGGCGGGGCTAGCGCCAGGGCCTCCTCGTGCAGCTCCAGGGCACGGTCGAATTCGCCCTGACTGCGGCGCCAGGAGGCTTCGAGGTCGGGCAGGCGCCACTCCGCCAGGAGGCCCGGGTCAGCCGCGGCACCGGCCTCGAACAGCTCCCGCGCAAAGGTAAAGCCCTGCCCCGCGGCCGGCATGTCACCGCCGACCCGCCGCCCGTTCGAGACGAAAAGCCAGACGTAACCAGTCAGGCGCTGGAGCCAAAGGGGCTCGCCGGGCGACAGCTCCGCCACCCGCAGGGCGAGCGCCGCCAGCTCCTGGGACTTCTCGGCGCTCCCAGCCGCAATCTTGGCGCTCTCATGGCAGAGGCGCTCCGCAACCGCCCAGTGATGAAATTGCGCCGAGCCCTCGACCAGCTCGCCTCGCGCCTTGGAGTCTGGCTCTTCCAGGAGCAAGCGCACGAGCCTATCGGCGCGGCTGCGGTCACGCCTCGCGCGGAAGGCCCGCAGGTGCTTGCAGAAGTGCTCGTCGATGACAACCAGCTCCGCCCTGATCAGCCGGCCCACCGCCTCACGGATGCGGCGACGCTCGGCGGGCGTGGGGTCTACAGGCGATAGCGGACCCGGCTGCGGCCGAGTTGTGCCCTGGAGGATACCGAACAGGACCCACTCGACGTCCTCGGGCTCGTAGCCCATGGCAGCGGCAAGCTCGTCCACCTTCTCGCGCGACGGCACGTCAGTGCCAAGCTCGTAGCGGCTGATCAGCCGTTTGGAGACGCCGCTCAGAGCAGCCAGCTCTCCTTCGGTCAAGCCGCGCCTACGGCGCAAGGTGGTCAGGGCGACGCTCAACGGAGGGGGAATCGGTCGCGGCATGCGCACTCCTCTTTTAGTCTCTTCACCTATTAAGGTTGCCGCACACCGCTTTTTTGGGACATCAAAGAAGATAAATCTTAGCTGCTTGTCCCAGAACCGGACGGGTTGACTTTGGCCTGTTCGCAGCGGCGAAAAGTCTCGTAGCCTGAGGTACATGCGGAATGGCGAGCAACCCATCGCGGGGAAACCTCGACGGCTAAAGTGTCGACTTCCAGGATTGGAATTAGAACACCTACCAGCGGCGATGGACCGTTTGTTGTCGGGCTCAGCCTCGAAAGAGGAGGCTCGTTTGGTCGTCAGGCATCTTTTGGCTCAAAAGTCGGCCGCGCGAACGTTCTCCTGCCCAGTGGCGACGCGTTGTTGCTGGGCATCTTCGGGACGGCCGCTTAGCCTTCGTGGCGGCCGTCCCGACCCTTTTTCCTTCTCTGGCGACTCCTTCGAGCGCCTCGACCGAGGGCTAATCCTCGCGGTCCATTGTCCCTCACGAGCCGTCCGCAATCGCCAGATAAGGGCAGTACTCCAATGGGCCGGCGTGCCGCCGGCCTCTTTTTCACCCAACTCTGTTTTACAGGAAGAGATGCCTCCTCATGTCCGAAGGTGACACCGCGGCACTGACCGAAGCTGAAGCCGCCGGGCAGGCGCGAATCTTGGAAATCGCGGCCGAGTTTGAAGCTCTGAGCCGTCAAC
>DATIOS010000213.1:0-3466 GCA_035472915.1 Thermoanaerobaculia bacterium | reverse complement strand
CGCAACATCGACGTCATGGAAGAGTACGGCATGACGGTCGAGAGCGGCATCCCCGCCGTGGCGATCGTGGAGCCGGACGGCACCCTCGTCACCGCCCAGCTCGACGGCGCCTTCCGCAACGCCAGCTCCCTCCTTTCCGTGGCCGAGATCGTCTCCTTCTTCCACCGCTACGCGCCGGCCCGCTCCGCCGCGACCTGAAACTCACGGCCCAGGCGGTATGATCCGCCTGCCATGGACGATCACCGGGCCTTCGAGGCGGGACTCTGGATCGACGGCCGGCCGGTTGCCAGCCGCTTCGGCGAGCCTGCCGCGGTCTTCAACCCGGCGACCGGCGAGGTGCTGGCGCGGGTGGCCCAGGCGGGTCCTGAGGACGTCGGCGCCGCGGTCGATGCAGCCGATCGAGCTTGGCGGCGTGGGGATTGGCGCCGGGCCACGGTGGCCGAGCGGGCGCGGGTGCTGCTGCGGCTGGCCGAACGCATTCGTGAAGGTTCCGAAGAGCTCGCGGCGCTCGAATCGCGCAACGTTGGCAAACCGCTCACGGAGGCGCGCGGCGAGATCGAGATGGGCGCCGCCTGCTTCCAGTATTACGCCGGACTGATTCCGGCCTTTGGCGGCCGGACCGTCCCGGTTTCCGCGCCCGGCACCGGCCTCACGTTCCGCGAGCCGGTCGGCGTCTGCGGCCTCATCGTGCCGTGGAACTTCCCTTTCGCCATTACGACCTGGAAGGTCGCCCCGGCGTTGGCGCTCGGCAACTACGTGGTGGTCAAGCCGGCTTCGACGACGCCGCTTTCCGCGCTACGCCTAGCCGAGCTGGCCGCCGAGGCCGGCCTGCCGCCCGGGGTCCTCAATGTCGTGCCGGGGCCGGGCGGGGCGGCGGGCTCCGCCCTCGCTCGGCATCCGGACGTTCGCAAGATCTCATTCACCGGCTCGACCGAGGTGGGGAGCGAGGTCATGCGTGCGGCGGCGGCCGACGTCAAGCGCGTTTCCCTGGAGCTGGGCGGCAAATCGGCCAGCCTGATCTTCGCCGACGCCGACTTGGAGAAGGCCGGCGCCTCGATCTCCGGCTCCTTCGGCAACGCCGGGCAGGACTGCTGCGCCCGTAGCCGCGTCCTCGTCGAGCGGCCGGTCTACGAGGAAGTCGTCGAACGCTTCGTGGCGCGTGTCCGCGCCCTGCGGGTGGGCGATCCAATGGACGCGGCCACCGAAATCGGCTCGCTCATCTCCAAGGCGCATCGCGATAAGGTCGACGGCTGGGTGCGGCGCGGCGTCGAGCAGGGGGCGACCCTTTGCACCGGCGGCCGGCCGCTGGCGGGCGGCTCCTACGACCGCGGCAGCTTCTATGAGCCGGCCGTCTTTCGAAACGTTTCTCCGGAGATGGCCATCGCCCAGGAGGAGATTTTCGGACCGGTGGTCGCGATCCTCCCTTTCGACACCGAGGAGGAGGCGATCCGGCTCGCCAACGGCACGATCTACGGTCTCTCCGGCTCGCTCTGGACGCGCGATCTCGGCCGGGCGATGCGGGTGGTGCGCGCCATCGAAACCGGCGTCATCTCCGTCAACACGAGCTGGAGCGTCCACCTGGAAATGCCTTTCGGCGGCGTCAAACGCAGCGGCGTCGGGCGCGAGCTGGGACCCTCGGCGCTCGATCACTACAGTGAGTGGAAGAGCGTGTTCATCGCGGATTCGTAAGGTGAGGTCAAAAGGTGAGGTCAATTAGATGAGCGACAAGCCGGTGCGCGGCATGCTGACTCAGGGTGAGCTGGGCGACCTCGTCGAGCGCGGCGAGATCGAAACCGTCCTCGCCGTCTTTCCCGACATGTACGGCCGGCTGATGGGCAAGCGGGTCACCGCCTCCTACTATCTCGACACCGTGGCAGGTCACGGCATGCACGCCTGCGACTATTTGCTCGCCTGCGACATGGAGATGGAGGCCATCCCCGGCTACCAGTACACGAGCTGGGAGACCGGCTACGGCGACTTTCATTGCGTGCCGGACCTCGCGACCCTGCGCCGGGCCACCTGGCTGCCGGCAACCGCACTCGTGCTGTGCGACCTTCTGGACGGCCACGAGCAGCCGGTCGAGGTGTCGCCGCGCCGCATGTTGCAGCGCCAGCTGGCGCGGGCGAAGGAGGCCGGCTACCGGGTGATGGGCGGTACGGAGATCGAGCTCTACGCCTTCGACGACAGCTTCGCGGAGGCGCGGGGCAAGAGCTATCACGATCTGCGGCCGATGGGGGATTACAACGAGGATTATCACATTTTCCAGGGCACCAAGGAGGAGGAGCTGATCGGCGCCATCCGGCGGCATCTCGAACGCAGCGGCGTCCCCGTCGAGGTCAGCAAGGGCGAGGCGGGTCTGGGCCAGCAGGAGATCAATCTCCGATTCAGCGAGGCATTGACGCAAGCCGACCGCAACGTCCTTTATAAACATGCGGCGAAGGAGATCGCCTGGGCGCAGGGAAAATCGGTGACTTTCATGGCGAAGTGGGACGAGAAGCACACCGGGTCCAGCGCTCACCTCCACATCAGCCTCTGGGATGTGAACGGCACGAACGCTTTTCCAGGCGACCGGGCGACCGGCCCGGTCGAGGCGAGCGATACCTTTCGCTGGTTCCTGGGCGGCTGGATTCGGCACGCGCGGGCCTTCGCCGCTTTCTATGCGCCTTACGTCTCCTCCTACAAGCGCTACCAGTCGCGCTCCTGGGCGCCAACGGCCATCGCCTGGAGCTACGACAACCGCACCGCGGGCTTTCGCGTCGTGGGCCGCGGCCCTTCGCTGCGCATCGAGTGCCGCCTCCCCGGCGCCGATGCCAACCCTTACATCGCCTACGCCGCCGCCATCGCCGCCGGTCTCGACGGCATTCGCAACCGCATCGAGCCGCCGGAGCTCTTCGCGGGTGATATCTACGCGGCCCGCGAATTGCCGCGGGTGCCGGTAACCCTGCGCGAGGCGATTGTGGAGCTGGAGCAGAGCGATCTGGCCCGCGAGGCTTTCGGCGCCGACGTCACCGAGCACTACCTCCACTTCCTGAGGACCGAGCAGCGGAAGTTCGACGAAGTGGTGACGTGTTGGGAGCGGGCGCGGTATTTTGAACGGGCGTAGAGGGTGTCTGGAAAATGCATAGATCGGCGCTCCGCCACCTTCGCCCGGGCATAAATGCCGGGGCTATGAGCAGCGCCCCCTGAAGGGGACTTTAAGCCGGATTCATCCGGCGTCGTGCCTAGCCCGGGTATTTATGCCCGGCGGGGATGAGCGTCGCGACCGAGCTTTCTGAACACCTTCTGAGACAGACAGGAGAATCTCATGCGTCTCGACGACAAAGTCGCTCTCATCACCGGCGCCGGCTCGGGGATCGGCCGCGAATCGGCGCTTCTTTTTGCTCGGGCCGTCGTGGCACGTGCCCGTTCCGCACGAGGTGCCCAGAATTTTGGCCACGGCGGTAAAGGATCCACCCGACGAGCCGCC
>DATIOS010000212.1:0-5061 GCA_035472915.1 Thermoanaerobaculia bacterium | reverse complement strand
AACAACCTGCGGGCTCGCCTGCCAGACCACAAAGAACTGCTCCTGGCGGAGGCCTTCCAGCTTTTCAACGATGCAGCCGGAGTGGCCCAGACAATCGGGAGCCCCCGAGCCAGCTCCTATGCCTGGGCGAGGACCCCATCGAGTTCCTGCACCGCGACAAGAAGTCGATCGTCAACCAGCGGGAGATCGACGTCGACACTCACTCCTTCGCCGGCGCCCTGCGCGCCGCCTTGCGCCAGGACCCGGACGTCATTCTGGTCGGCGAGATGCGCGACTACGAGACCATCGAGACGGCCCTCCTCGCCGCCGAGACGGGCCACCTCGTGTTCTCCACCCTGCACACGTTGGATGCCACGGAGACGGTCAACCGCATCATCTCCGTCTTCCCCCCTCATCATCAGAAGCAGATCCGCATCCAGCTCTCGCAGGTGTTGAAGTCGGTGATCTCCCTGCGCCTGGTGCCGCGGGCGGACAGTATGGGCCGCGTCCCCGCCGCCGAGGTGCTGATCTCGACCGCCTACATTCGCGAGTGCATCGAGAACAAGGAAAAGACGAAGTACATCCGCGAGCAGATCTCCCTCGGCACCAGCCAGTACGGCATGCAGACGTTCGACCAGTCCCTCTTCCAGCTCTACAAGAGCGGCCTGATCACCCTGGACGAGGCCCTCAAGCGGGCCACCAACCCGGACGAGTTCCGGCTCAAGATCCAGGGCGTCCAGTTCACCGCCGACATCTCCCGCGAGGAGATGGAGTCGTCGCTCCAGATGCCCGGCGAGTCCGACCTCATGGGCGGCGCCATGCAGTTCGAGATCGAGCAGCACTAGGGGTCCATGCCCCCTTCCTGCTACGACAAGGCCGTCCAGCTCCTCGGCCTTCGTCCCCATTTCCGGCGGGAGCTGGAGGGCAAGCTCGCCCGTCGCGGTTACCCGCCGGAGGAAGTCACGGCGGCGCTGGACCGACTCGGGCGGCAGGGCTACCTGAACGAGGCCGAAACCGCCCGGGCCTTCGTCGCCGGCCGGCAGTTGCGGGGCGGCGAGGGGAAGTCGCGTCTCAAGGCCGAGCTGGTCAAGCGGGGCGCAACCGGCGAGGCGATCGACTCGGCCTTGGCGGATCTCTCCCCCGAGGACGATCTGGCCGCGGCCCGCGAGGTGGCCGCCAAGTGGTCCCGCGGCGGCAAGAGCGACCCGCAGGCGCTCGCCCGGCACCTCCAGCGCAAGGGCTTTTCTCCCCGTGCTATCGTTGCCGTCCTGCAAGAGAGACCGGCGGGCGAGGAAACGGCAGATCTCTGGGATCTCAACGAAGACGATTCAGCGTAGACCTATGAAAAGCGCAGACATCCGCACCTCCTTTGTCGATTTCTTCCGCGGCCAGGGCCACCGGCCGGTGCCGAGCTCGCCCCTGGTGCCCCAGGGTGACGCGACGCTGATGTTCGTCAACGCCGGCATGGTCCAGTTCAAGGAGGTCTTTCTCGGCGCCCGCCGGGCAGAGTCGCCGCGGGCGGTATCGGTGCAGAAATGCATGCGCGTCTCGGGCAAGCACAACGATCTCGAGAACGTCGGTCCCAGCCCCCGGCATCACACGTTCTTCGAGATGCTGGGCAACTTCTCCTTTGGCGATTACTTCAAAGAGGACGCCATCCGCTTCGCCTGGGAGCTGGTGACGGAGGTATGGAAGATTCCCGTCGAGCGGCTGTCGGCCACCGTCTTCGAGGAGGACGACGAGGCCCATGCTCTCTGGCTTCGCCTGTCGACTCTCCCCCCCGAACGGGTGCACCGCTGCGGCGCCGCGGACAACTTCTGGGCCATGGGCGACACCGGCCCCTGCGGTCCGAGCAGCGAGATCTTCGTCGATCTCCACCCCCAGGAGTCGCCAGTGCCTTGGGAAGAGGGGACGGAGTCGGGCCGCTACGTGGAGATCTGGAACCTCGTCTTCATGCAGTACGAGCGCGACGCCGAAGGGAAATTGACGCCGCTGCCCAACCCCTCGATCGACACCGGCGCCGGCCTCGAGCGGGTGGCCGCCGTGCTTCAGGGGGTGGAGTCGAACTACGACACCGACCTCTTCCAGCCGATCCTTCATGCCGCCGCCGAAATGGCGGGGATCGAGTACGGAAAGGACGGGGAGAAAGATGTTTCCCTGCGCGTCATCGCCGATCACCTGCGGGCGGTCGCCTTCCTGCTGGCCGACGGCGTAATTCCCGGCAACGACGGGCGGGGGTACGTGCTGCGCCGCGTGCTTCGCCGGGCGGTGCGCCATGGGATGCGCCTGGGATTTGAGGAGGCCTTCCTGCACAAGCTGGTGCCGGTGCTGGGCGACGTCATGGGCGGCGCCTACCTGGAGCTGGCGGCCACCCGTCAGGCCTCCATCGCCACCATCAAGGCCGAGGAGGAGAAGTTCCTCTCGACGGTGGCCAACGGCGCCCGCCAGGTGCAGGAGGAGATCGAGCGCCTGCGGCCGCTGGGGCAGACGACGCTGCCCGGGGCCATGGTCTTCCGCCTCTACGACACCTATGGTCTTCCCCTGGAGGTGATCCGCGAGATCGCCGAGGAGGAGCGCTTCAAGATCGACGAGACCGGCTTCACCGAAGCGCTGGAGGCCCAGCGCGAGCAGTCGCGCAAGGCCACGGCCGAGGTGCAGAACCGGCTGGCGGCCCTGCGCGAGGTGCTGCGCGGCCACGCCGAGCTGGCCGAGACCCACTTCGAAGGGTACGAACGCACGGAGCTCGAGATGCCGGCCGAGGTGGTGCGCCTGGCCACCTGGCGCGAGGGTGCGCCGGTGAGGGTGTCGACCCTGCAAAGGGGTCAGGCGGGCGTCGCCGTCCTCGATCAAACGGTGTTCTACGCCGAGTCCGGCGGCGAGGTGGGGGACACCGGCGAGATTCTCTGGGATGGCGGGCGCGCCCGGGTGGTCGATACCCAGAAGGACAACGCGGGCGTCTTCTTTCACTTCATCGAGGTGGAGGAGGGGAGCCTGTCGCGCCACACCAAGGTGCAGCTGCGCGTCGACCACGAGCGGCGGCTGGCCATTCAGCGCAATCACACGGCCACCCACCTGTTGCAGGCGGCCCTGCGCCTGACCCTGGGCAAGAGCGTGCGCCAGGCTGGCTCGCTGGTGGCGCCGGACCGCCTTCGTTTCGACTTCACCTACCACCGGGCGATGTTCCGCCAGGAGCTGGAGGCGACGGAGGACCTGGTCAACGAGTGGATCCGCCGCTCGGTGACCACTGAGATCGTTCAGCGCAGCTATCAGGAGGCGATCGCCGCCGGCGCCATGGCCCTGTTCGGCGAGAAGTACGGCGAGCGGGTGCGCACGGTGGCCGTCCCGGGCTTCAGCCTCGAGCTGTGCGGCGGCTGCCACGTGCGGAATTCAGGGGAGATCGGCCTCTTCCTCATCGAGTCCGAGCGCGGAGTGGCTTCCGGCGTTCGCCGTATCGAGGCGCTGACCGGCACTTATGCGTTGGAGGAGGTCCGCCGCCAGCGGACGGCCTACAGCGAGCTGGTGCTGCGTCTCGGCATCCGCTCCGGCGACTACGAGCAGCAGCTGCAGAAGGCCGAGCAGCTTCGCCAGCGGCAGAACGACCTGGAGTCCGAGATGCGGCGGCTGCGCATGCAACTCGTCTCCGGTGCCGCCGCTCCGGGCGACGCCGAGGAGTCGCTGGTCGACGGCGTGAAGATCCTGGTGCGCGAGGTGCCGCCGGCGCCGGCCAACGAGCTACGCGACATGGCCGACACCCTGCGCTCCAAGATGGGCTCCGGTGTCGTGGTCATCGGCACCCGCAGCGACGGCAACGTCAGCCTGGTGGCGGCGGTGAGCAAGGACCTGACGAACCGGGTCAAGGCCGGCGAGCTGGTCAAGAGACTCTCGGCCATCGTGGGCGGCGGCGGCGGAGGCCGTCCCGATTTTGCCCAGGCGGGGGGCAAAGAGCCCGAGAAGCTACCGGACGCCCTTGCCGCCGTGGGAGAAGCGGTGCGGGAGCAACTGGGGGGGTAGTCGCTCCCGCACCGAAGGCCTCACCGGCGCTGGCTCAGCTCCTTTTCCAGCACCTCCACGTACTCCTGCAGGCCCTTCAAGCGGACTTGGGCGTCCTCCAGCTCCCGCGACCCCATCACCTTCACCTGTGCCCGAACCTGCTCGGTGATGACGTCGATGGGCGGCGGATCGGGTAACGTCAACAGGACGTAGATCTGCGAATGCGCTCCCAGCACGAGCGCGACCGGATCGATGGCCGCCTGATAGACATTGGGATTGCGCACCTTGAAGAACGGCGCCAGCGCCACCGCTCCCTTGACGTTGGGATCGGCGATCCAGGGCAACCCTTGCGTGGAGGTGTCCACCCAAGGCGCATCCGCGGCATCGCCGGCAATCAGCTCCGAATCCTGCACGACGAGGGCATTGGAGAAAGGCAGGGGAACGGAGAACTGCCCCTTTCCGGGATCGGGAATCACCAGCCCCACGTGCAGATGCGGCGCGCTCGAGGTCCCCGCGTTGCCGGCCAGCCCCAGGAAGTCGCCCGCTTTGACAGTCGCCCCATTCGAGAACTGCACGTCTTCCGGATAGCCTGTGATCAAGGCCGGATTGAGCGATCCCTTCCGCATGTGCATGTACGTGGCGAGGTAGGGGCCATGTTGAATGTTGAAGGCGTTGCCATACCCTTTGGCATACCCTTCGGGCGAGATCGTTCCAGGCACGGGATTCTCGTTCACGCTGTTCTGGTAGAACGTCACCACGCCGTCGGCGAGGGCATACACGGGCCGGTTCCAGATGTGGTAATCCTCGTTGTGGGTGCCGTCTTTTCCGGGATATTCGAAGGTCCAATCATTCTTGGCCGGATTCCAGCCGATCATCCCGAGGTCATAGTGATAGATCTGGTCTCCGCCGCCAGCGTGAGCCGCTCCCTTCCCCGACCAGAATTCATCCTTGGCGAGGTCGGCAGCTTTTCCGGGAAACTGGAAAGGGGTGGGGAAGGGGATGAAGAAGACGCTGTCGGTCCAGGTATCGTAGTTAGTGAAATAAAGCTTGAGGGTGAACGGTGAAGGCGGTGGCGAGGGCAGGATGATGTAC
>DATIOS010000211.1:0-7698 GCA_035472915.1 Thermoanaerobaculia bacterium | reverse complement strand
CGACGTCATCTCATTCGCGTTGAAAAGGTGGCGCAGATACGCCCGAGAGAAGTGGCTGCCCAGCTCCTGGGCGTCCAGGGGCGGGAGCACCCGCTGCCGCTCTACGTCGGGCAGGGCGTGCCGGTCGTGCTCTCGACCGACGATCCGGGCATCATGCGGACCAGTCTCACCGAGCAGTACCGGCTGGCGGGCCTGGACTATCCGCAACTGCGCTACGCCGACCTCCGCACTTTCAACCGCAACAGCCTGGAGTACAGCTTCCTGACCGGCGCCTCCATCTGGGAGGACCCAGGTGTCTACCGACGGCCGGCCGCGGCCTGCCGTGGAGCTGCGGGGGGACTGGATTTGGACCGCTGTGCCGGCTGGGCGCAGGGCCAGGGCGAAAAAGCCCAAGTCCAGGTGCAACTGGAGCGCCGGCTGCGGAGCTTTGAATCCCGCTACGAGTAAGGCACTCCGAAAGCTCCGCGCTGGACAGTGGGAGAAAGAGAGTGCAGAATGCCCTGGAATTTCTGCGGCGAGTCGGTAGGTTTTACAAGGTCCATGCAAACGCGCGCCCTGCGGAGGCAGTGCGCAACAGGTACTTCAGGAGGCTTTGCTTCTCGTGATGCTCACCAAGTCCTCAGCCCCCTTCTCCGCTACCTTCAAGAAGCGTACCTGCGGCGTTCTTGGTTCGGCCGTCCTGCTGATCCTCATCTTCTCTGCTACGGCGGCTGTTGCCGCCACTTCTGTGGAGCCGGCGGTCCTTTCCCAGGGTACCGAAGGCCTATCGCCCCGGGTTCTCGCCATGGCGCTCGACGCCGTATCCAGCGCCCGCGACCGCGGTATCTCCGGGAAGGGCGACCTGCTGACCGTCATCGACTATTCCCTGCCGTCGACCGAGCCGCGCCTGTGGGTGCTCGATCTGGCTCGTGGCAAGGTGCTCTTCCACGAGCTGGTGGCGCACGGCGCCGGCAGCGGTGAAAAAATCGCCACCCGGTTCTCGAACGTCAACGAAAGCCGGGCGACGAGCCTTGGACTATTCCTGACGGGCGAAACCTACGACGGCGGCAAGGGCTACTCGCTCAAGCTCAAGGGCTTGGACGATGGAATCAACGATCGCGCCGAAGCCCGCCACATCGTGATGCACGGAGCCTGGTACGTTAGCGCCGATCATGCCCGGCAATATGGCATGCTGGGCCGGAGCTGGGGCTGCCCGGCGCTGCCTCAAGCGGACGCGAAGCCCGTCATCGACACGATCAAGGGCGGGAGCTTCGTCTTCGCCTACTCTGCGGCGGCTCAGCCGGTCCTCCGCGCCTCCCTGGCCTCGGGCTCTACCCGTTCCGCTCGCTAGACCGCTGACAGCGCAGCTTCACGGGGGAGCCGGCAAGGCCAACTTTCCTTCCTAGAGAAGACCATGGGACGCATCTTCGAAACCAGAAAACACACGATGTTCGCCCGCTGGGACCGAATGGCGAAGGCCTTCGCCCGGATCGGCAAAGAGATCACCATCGCCGTGAAGGCGGGCGGCCCCGATCCGGTGGGCAATCCGCTCCTGCGCCGGGTCGTGCAGAACGCGCGCGCCGTCAACATGCCGAAGGACAAGATCGAGGCGGCGATCAAGCGCGCGTCGGGCAAGGATTCGACCAACTACGAGGAGATCCTCTACGAAGGCTATGCCCCGCACGGCATCGCCGTCATCGTGGAGACCGCGACGGACAACCCGACG
Organism: Thermoanaerobaculia bacterium; assembly: GCA_035472915.1. Classification (GTDB taxonomy): domain Bacteria; phylum Acidobacteriota; class Thermoanaerobaculia; order Multivoradales; family UBA5704; genus DATARR01. The sequence goes on along the minus strand of DATIOS010000211.1, from coordinate 5,993 downwards.
CGCACGGTCTCGAACCTGCGGACCCACTTCAACAAAGGCGGCGGCAATCTCGCGAGCCCCGGCAGCGTGGGATTCCTGTTCAAGCGCATGGGCGTCTTTCGCCTGAATCCGGCGGGCCTCGACGCGGACGAGCTGGAGCTCGAGCTGATCGACTTCGGCTTGGAGGAGATCGGCGAGAGCAGCGGGGAGAAGGGCGAGCCGCAGCTCGTGATCCGTTCGGCCTTCGGCGATTTCGGCAATGTGCAGAAGGCCTTGGAAGACCGCGGCATCACGCCGCTCTCCGCCGAGTCGGAGTACATTCCCGTAACGCCAACCGAGCTGCCCGAGAACCAGGCCGCTGAGGTGCTGGCTCTCGTCGACCGGCTCGAACAGGACGACGACGTGCAGAAGGTCTTCCACAATCTCGGTTGACGGCGCGTTTCTGGCGATTTCCCGCACCCTACATATTGGAGCCTGCTGCGGCGCTCTCCTCGCAGGCCCTGGGTTCCACACCTTGGCGCGCTCTTCACCTCCTCCGCAAACTCGCCGGCGATTTCCTCGCCGGCTCCATAATGTCGCCTCGGGAATGCAGCTCTCATAGGGAGAGATGGTCCGCCGCGGCGGCTTTCCGTCCGTTCTGCGACTTGGAGGTTGAAAAAAATGAGGAGTCTAGGTGTGAAATTCGTTGTAGCGCTGTCGTGCGGGCTGTTTGCCTTCGCCGCAGGTGCCGCCTATGCGGCGGAAAATCATCACATCGTCTACATGCCAACCAAGGACGCCATCGTTTCCAAGGCTCAGAACGTGGTAAACCATGGCGGTCCGGTGATCCCCTCGGCAAAGGTGGTTTTCATTTTCTGGGGGCCGAACTTCTCCAACGCCGCCTCCCCGGACTTCGCCTACGCACAAACTTTGCAGGCCTTCCGCAATCAGTTCGGCACGACCGGTGAGTACAACACCATCACGCAGTACAGCGGCAGCAACGGGACTGTCGCGTTGGCCAACCTGGGCTCGGGCACCGCCGACTTGTTCGACACCTCGACGCCGCCGACCAACGTCACCGACGCCATCGTCCAGTCCAAGGTCAACGCCTATACGGCGAGCCATGGCGGCAACAACACCAGCACGGTCTACGAGGTGGTCATTCCAAGCACCTCGTATTCTTCGGACGGTACGAGCACCTCGTGCGGTGGACCGCACCTCCAGTACTGCGCCTACCATAGTTGGATCGGCAGCGGCACCTCGGCCACCAAGTATTCCATCCAGCCCTATCCGAGCTGCAGCGGCTGTTCCGTCACGGGTTGGTCGGCGGTGCAGAACCAAGAGCACTTCGTCTGCCATGAGACCCGCGAGGCCGTGACCGATCCGGTGGGGACGGGCTGGTGGGACCGCAGCGGCCAAGAGGCCGACGACAAGTGCGCCTGGTCGCCCACGCCGTTCATCGGCACCGGCGGCTACTCCTACCAGTACGAGTGGTCGAACGCGAACCACGGGTGCATCAAGACCCGGTAAACGAACGCGCACAGCAGGGAGTTCCCGGAGCCCCCGCCTGGCGGGGGCTCCTTGTTTTTGCCCGTTCCCGCCGCCCGCTGCAATAAGATGGTTGCAGAACGAGGGAGACGAGAATGTCCCGCGGGCAGGCATGGAAGATGGGCGTGGTCCTGGCGACCCTGGCCCTGGGAGCTGCGCTCCTGGCTTTCCGGTTTCACCGGCCGGCCGGCCCGTTTCCGGGCGAATCCGGGAAACAGCCGGCGCGAATCGATCCGGCGCCGTACCTGGCGGCGTTGAGCGAGACGCTGGCCGCTTACCGGCAGCTCATCGTGCTGTTCGCGGACGAGCCGAGTCTGTCGCCAACGGAGCGCGAGGCCGCCGATCGCGTGGGGCACGAAATCTTTCACGACAATCTCGAGCGCAGCGCCGATCTCGAAAGGTCTCTGGCGGGCTTGGCGGCCTCGCCGGAGCCGAAGCGGTTCGAGACCTTGGCGACCGTGCTGGATTGGGTGGAGTCCGGGGAGGGGCTTTTCGACGCCGACCGCTTGGCGTTCCGGGAGATTCTCCGCGGCCTCCAAGGCACGGTCGCGGTCGATACGACGCTGCCCGCCATCCGGTTGCACCAGCGCCTCGGCGAGGATCTCGCGGCCCTGGCCGAGATCGAGCGGCGTTACGAGAAGGAGGTCGGGCCGATCTTTGGGCGGTTCGCTCCGCGGGCCATCCCGCAGAAGCGCGAGCGCTGGAACGACTATGTAGCCCATTTGAAGACGATCTACTCCCGCGAACGGTTGCTCAAGGATCACGGCGTCGTGCTGCCCTCGCCGCAGGCGTCGCTGCAGAAGGTGGAAGGGCGGCAGGAAAAGGAGATCTTCGGTCTCCGCCTTCCGCCGAAAACCGTCGTGCTGACCTTCGACGACGGCCCGCACAGCACTTACTCGGAAGAGATCGCCGCCATCCTCCAGCAATATGGCGCGCCGGCGGTGTTTTTCGAGGTTGGCCGCAACCTTGGGAGCGTGGACGCCGGCGGCGTCGCCCATCTCGGCCCCCGGGCCGGGACGAGCCGTCGTCTGCTCAAGGAGGGTTTCGTGCTGGCCAATCACAGCTACTCCCACAGCCAGCTTTCCAAGCTGACAGGGGAACCGCTGCGCGCCGAGATCGTGCAGACCGACATCCTATTGAAGGCGGTGGACGCGGGCCGCTCGGCCCTGTTTCGCTTTCCCTATGGCGCGCGCAATCCGGAGGGATTACAGATCCTGGACGAGCTGCGGCTCCGGTCGGTGCTGTGGAACATCGATTCCCTGGATTGGGCGGATCCGGTGCCGAGCTCGATCGCCGATCGGGTTCTGCGCCTCCTGGATCAGCAAGGCCGGGGAATCATCCTGTTTCACGACATCCACGAGCGGGCGGTGAAGGCCCTGCCGCTGGTGCTCGATCGCCTGCTGGCTGACGACTACCGGTTTGCCGCTTGGGATGGCCAGGCTTTTGAAGTGGCGAAAGCGGCTCCTGCGCCGGCGGCCGAAGCGCGGCTCACCACCGGCTACGGGGAGAGCTGGGCCATCGTCGTCGGCATCGACGACTATGCCAAGTGGCCGAAGCTCCACTACGCGGTTCGGGATGCCGAGGCGGTGGCCAAAGTTCTGGTTGATAAGTTCGGTTTCGCTGCGCAGCACGTCTTCGCCCTTGAAAACGCCGCCGCCACCCGCGCCGCCATCCTTGGACTGTTCGAGGACAAGCTTGGACATGGAGCTCTGAAGCGCGACGACCGGGTTTTCGTGTTTTTTGCGGGCCACGGCGCGACCCGCAGCCTGAGCTCCGGGCGCAACCTGGGTTACGTCATTCCCGCGGACTCCGATCCGCAGCACGTCTCCGCCGATGCGGTTCCCATGACGGAAATCCAAAACCTTGCCGAGAGCCTGGAAGCCAAACATGTCTTGTTCGTCATGGACGCCTGCTACAGCGGCCTCGGCTTAACGCGCGGCGAACGATCCGGTCAGTTTTTGAGCGAGAACGCACGGCGAATCGGCCGGCAGATGCTCACCGCGGGCGGCGCGGATCAAATGGTGGCCGATGGGGGACCGAACGGTCACTCCGTCTTCACCTGGACCCTGCTGCAAGGGTTGGCGGGCAAGGGCGACCTCAACGGTGACGGTTTCATCACCGCCACCGAGCTCGCCGCCTACGTGGCACCCGCCGTGGCCAGTGTCACCAGCCAGACACCAGCCTTCGGCAGCCTGCCCGGCTCGGAAGGCGGCGAATTCGTTTTCGTGCTTCCCGGGGAAAACGAGTTCTTGAGCGCTCAGACCGCCCAACTCTCACCCGAGGCCATCGCCCTCAATGGCAAGTTGGAAGCAAGCCCGGGAGGTTCGCTGGCGCCGGTGACCATCCCCGACCTCCAAGGCAAGGAGCAGAAGATCGCTCCCCCCGCACCGGTGACCACCTCGGCTCGCCAGCTCGCCCAGCGGGCGAACGACCGCGGTCTCCAGCTTTACAAGGAAAAGCAGTACGACGCCGCCGAGGATCAGTTCACCGAGGCCCTCAAGCTCCGCTCCGACTTCGCTCTGGCAGCGAACAACCTGGGCTTCGTGTTCTTCAAGCAGGGGAAGTACCGGGAAGCTGCGCGCTGGTTCGAGAACGCATTGCACATGGACCCGTCGCGCGCCATCGCCTACCTCAACCTGGGCGACGCCCGGCGTCTCGGCGGCGAGCACGAGAAGGCGGTCGCGGCCTATCGCATGTATCTCGCCCTGGCGCCCCACGGGCCGGGGGCGCAACAAGCGAAACAGCACCTGGAAGCCGGCCAGTAAAGTGAATTGATTCCCATCAAACCGCGATTACCACGTGGTGTGCCTTGGCCGCCGGCTGGCTGAAGCGAACGAGGCGCTCGGCCTCTTCGCTCAGGGCCGCGCGATCCGTCCGTGAAACCTTTTCGAAGGGCTGCAGCGTCAGGGTCGCCTCGCGCCGCCGCTCCTCGATCGACCAGGTGCCGGCCATCATGCCGTCGACGAGGAAGGTCGGCAGCACGCGGAGGTTGGCTCGCACGTAGACTTTTTCCCGGTGGGCATCGGGCAGGATACGCTGCCGGCGTTTGGCGGAGTAGGCGAGCTGCACGCTGTCGAACTCGGGAAGGAATCGAATTGGCGCCGGGACTTCCAGGCCCGGCCGGGGCGCCTCGGGCAGATCGTAGAGGGTGCGACCGGCTTCGTCCTTGAAGAGTGCCAGCGCGGGCGACAAGCGCTCGAGCGCTGCCCGCACCGGCGGTGTCTTCCATCCGATCCAGTCCGCCACGTCGTCGGCCGAGGCGGGTCCAAAGGCTCGCAGGTGGCAGCGGATGACGAAGTCCAGCGCTTCCTCGGGAGTGGAGGCCGGCCCGGTCGGCCGGGGCGCGGCGAGAAAGGCGCCCGGCGCGCGCTCACCCCAGCGGCCGTCTGCCGGGACCCGGACGAAATCGCTGGTTCTGCGAAACGGACCCCATTTGTAGGTTCGCTGGACCGTAAGCTCCTTCTCGTCGATGGTGCCGGGATTTCTGGCGATCCAATCCTCCATGAAGGCGGGGATTTCGTCAGCACTGCGATGACTCGACTCCGCATAGGCGCGGAGCTCCGAACGCAGCGTCGCCAGTTGCGCGAACGGCTGCTTCGAGGTCCGTAGCGGATGGTTGGCACCGGAGTCCTCCACGACCTTCGCGTAGTGTGGATGCTCGCGAGCGCTGACCAAGTGCAGCGTACCGCGCAGCAAAGTTCCGGCAACGAGCTGCCGCCGCTCCAGCGCGCCATAAAGATCCTCAGCCTTGAAGTTTCGGACCCGCGACCAGAGCGCGACAGGAAGCGCCGGCCAGGACTGCGCTTGGAGCGCGCCGATCGATTCGACGGCTTCGACGACCGGGATCGCCAGTTTTTCGAGCAATCCCTGCCTCGCCAGCAGAGCCCGGTTGAGGGCACGAGGTGTCAGCGCTTCGCCGATCATGTCGCTCCTCCCTTCGTAGAGTATCCCAGGGCCACTTACTCCCTTGCTCGCTATAGCGAAGTACGGTATAGTGTCCGGCATGCGATCCTTCACCCTCTCGCGCGACACGCTCCACATCCTCATCGCCTTGGCCGATCGCGATCGTCATGGCTACTCGATCATGCAGGAGATCGGCGAGCGCACCGGCGGCCAGGTCCGGCTCAGCCCCAGCACCCTCTACAGCGCCATCAAGCGCCTGCTCGAAGAGGGATTCATCGAGGAGCTGGCGGAGCGGCCCGATCCCGCCCACGACGACGAACGCCGCCGCTACTACCGGCTGACAGAGGACGGCAGGCGAGCGGCCGTCGAAGAGGCGCACCTCCTGGAAAAACTGCTGTCCGACGCCCGCTCCCGCGGCCTGGTGCCCAAGCGAGGCTGAGCGATGGCGCGCGCACGGGCTCTGGAGGCGGAGTTCCTCCGCCTCTATCGCGGCTTTCTGTGGTTGTACCCCGTCGAGTTTCGCGCCGAGTACGGGCGCGAGCTCTGCCTGGTTTTCAAGGACCGTTGGCGTGAGGAGCGCTCAC